>SLOG01000104.1 GCA_007132635.1 Limnochordia bacterium | reverse complement strand
CTTTGCCGGGAACATTAATCACGAGGGTAAATATTATTTTGCCTTTGGTTACAGGGAGTTTGCCGGGTCGATGGTTGACGGCGGGGAACTAACTATTGAAGGCAATTTAACTACAGCGGCAGAGGGTAATAAACTATTAGCAGATGCAATGGAAGATCGGGATGTGTTGGACTTTTCGGTTGATTTTCCGACAGGTGACACTTGGACATTTAAGGCGGTTGTCAATTCGTTTAGCAGTGAAGCCCCTTACGATGATAAGTTGTCATTTAGTGCAGGACTTAAAGTAACCGGAAGGCCGGTATTTAGTTAAGACACAAAGGAGGGTTAATTATGTACGGCAAAGAGTTTGAAGTAAATGGACAGGTTAAACAGTTAAGGTATGACTTTAACGCAATAGCAGACATCGAGGAACACGCTAATAAGGGCATTACTGCTCTATTTAACGAAGACATGATCGGGTTTCATACCATCCGGCTGTTGTTCTGGGGCGGCCTGCGTCACGCTGACAGGGGTATAACCACACAGCGGGCAGGGCTGATAGTCAAGCAGATGCTTGAGGAAGGCCACACCATTGAGTCACTGATGGAGTTAATCATGGACGGTATCACAAAGTCGGGGGTATTCGCAGAAAAAGGCGAAAACCCTACCCCACCCCAAACGGGGACAAAAAAGTCACAGAAGAAATCAGAGAGTTAGAGAAGGCCGGGCAGACGCTCGGCTTTTCTCCGGGTGAGTTTTGGCGGTTGACGTTTAAAGACTTAGAATGGCATATTGAGGTTTTTAATAAGAGGGAACGTCGCCATAACTACCGGGCAGCGATGGTTGTTGCTGCTATTTACAATGTCAATCGGGGTAAAGAACGCAAAAATAAACCATTTACACCGGAAGAAATCCTCGGAGAAAAGAAAAAAGAAGACAAAGGTAACGATATGCTCGAAGCTGCTAAGGCTTGGACGGCGGCAATGGGTGGTGAGGTGAAACAATGAGCACAGAAGTAGGTCGTCTACACGTAACACTTAATGCCGATACGTCGAAATTTAAAGAAGAAATTAATACTGCACAGCAAAGGTTTAAGGATGTCGGCGGGAAGTTCCAGAAGGCTGGTGGCACATTAACTAAGAATGTCACTGCTCCCATACTAGCTATTGGTGGTGCCGCTCTTGGCATGGCTAATAAATATGCTTCTATGGGTGATGACATAGCCAAAACATCAACCAAGTTGGGTGTATCTACCGATGCATTGCAGGAAATGCACTACTGGGCCGGGCAGAATGGGATAGAAGCAGGCTCACTGGATCGCGCCGTTGGTAGATTAAATCAGAGGGTAGGCATGGCAGCCACCGGTAATGACAAATACGGTGAGGCTTTTCAGGATTTAGGTATTAACATTCACGATGCCAATGGGAATATACGAGATACTGAAAGTGTAATGCAGGATACTATAGCTGCCTTGCGTGAAGTAGAAGACCCTGCCCTGCGATCTGCAAAGGCTTCTGAAATTTTCGGCACAAAGATGGCGCGTGACTTAATGCCCGCGTTGGAAGATGGTTCACTTTCATTAGAGGAAGCTACAGAGAAAATACACGAAATGGGCGGCGTTATGAGTGAAGATGCCGTCAGAAATGCAGAGAAATACCAGGATGCAATGGACGACCTAAAGCGTGAGTTTGGCGGCGTATTTATGGAGTTGGGAACAAGGCTAATTCCTATCATAACAGATAAGCTGTTACCGGCGATACAAGATAAAATCATTCCAGCCGTCAGGGATTTTATTGAGCGCATTGGTAAATTAGTAGACTGGTTCCAAAATTTAAGCCCTGAGTGGCAGAGAATTATCGGGATAGCAGGGGGCTTTCTTGTTGCGTTGGGGCCGATATTGATAGTTGTCGGTAAAATTATCTCTATATTTAGTGTGCTTGTACCTATTATTAAGGGTGTAGGTATAGTCTTTGCAGTATTAACAGGCCCGATAGGTTTGGTTGTTGCTGCAATCGCTGCGGCAATAGCTATAGGTGTGGCATTATATAAAAACTGGGATGAAATAAAGGCATGGGCTATTGAAATTTGGGGTAAGATTGTTGAGTTCTTCCAGGGTATATGGGAAAACATAACTGGTATATTCAGCGGAGGATCAGAGGGAATATTATCTGGTATTACTGAATGGTTAGGTAACCTTTGGGAAGGTATAACAGAAATATTCGGGAAGATCCTTGAGTTTTATATTAGGATATGGGATGAAATATTCGGCATATTCGGCACTTCCACCGAGGAAATATTTGGAGTTATAAGTGAGTGGGTGAGTGGTGCATGGAATACCATTACGGAGATATGGAATAATGTAGTAGAGTTCTTCGGAAATATCTGGGGGGCTATTACAGCTTTATTCCGTGGTGATCTTGATGAAGCGGGTACTTATTTAGAGAAAGCCTACAGCGGGATGTTCTCTTTTATAGAAGAAATTTGGGGTAAGATTGTTGAGTTTTTTAGAGGTATTTGGGAGTCAATAGTCGGTTTGTTTGACAGTGAGAGTGAAAGTATTTTATCGGGCATAGGTGAATGGTTGTCTGACATTTGGGATAGCATAACCGATATTTGGGATAACATAGTTGATTTTTATATCGGGATATGGGATGAGATACTTGGTTTATTTGGCACATCAACAGATGAAGTATTCGCCACATTAAAAGAATGGTTAGATAAGGCGCAGGAAAACATAGAAAATATATGGAACGCGATAACTGAATTTTTCGGAAGTATATGGGAAGCGATAAAGGCTTTATTCCGTGGCGACTTGGAAGCCATTGGCAAGCATTTAGAGGATGCCTATTCTGGAATGTTCGAGTTTATCCAAAATATCTGGAATAACATTTATGAGTTTTTCTTGCAAATATGGGATAATATCAGCGCAGGAGTAATGGAACGCGCAAACGCTTTGAGGGAAGGTATAATCAGCACAATAGATACTGCGTTAGAATGGATAAGGGCCTTACCTGCGCAAGCCCTACAGTGGGGCAGGGATATTATTCAGGGCATGATTGATGGTATAAGAAATATGGCTGGTGCGGTCGGTGATGCTATTAAGGGGGTCGCTCAAGGGGCCATTAATAGTGTCAAGGGTGTATTCGGCATGAGTTCGCCATCTAAAGTAATGCTTGGTATTGGTGAGAATGTGTCTGGTAGTTTGGGGCAGGGGATTACTAATAATGCAAGTGCGGCAACTGGAGCGTTAGGTGCGCTTGGGAATGATTTAAAAACTCAAGCCTCTGGAATAGCAAGTGATGTAAATAAAGAGCTTGGCAAAATAAAAGCACCTGATATAAAGTCGCCAAGCAAACCAGACACTACTACACCGGACACTGAACCGAAACCCCCGGCACCTGGACATGAGGAACATACTGGATTTATGCCGCCGTGGACAGACCAAGACCCTGAGGGAATAAAGGTATCACATCTTTATACCCTAGTAAAAAGGGATTATGAATCAGAGCTTGCCAGGATTAATAGCGCTTACGTGGCAGGGCGACTTGACTTTGATGAAGCTATGAGCAAGGTTGAAACCGTTGATTCTCAATGGAATCAGTTTATCAGCGCAATCGGTGGTCATTATCACGACGGCGGGGTATTCCGTGCGCCTACTCCTGGTGGTGAAGGACTGGCTGTGCTTAAAGATGGAGAAACAGTT
>SLOG01000360.1 GCA_007132635.1 Limnochordia bacterium | reverse complement strand
TTGATCTCACGACTGCACCCGTCTGGCCCGCGTTATCCTATGTCCGCGACGGACTCATCGCCGTCGCATTGCTGACTTTGGGCATTCAGCTGTCACGAACGAAATTCGACCTCACCGACGGCGCCGTGTATATTTCGTCATTCTTACGGCTCGTAGGCGCCCCTGCTGCTGCCTTACTGCCCATCTCTCTCTTCGGCTTTGACGATGTCATTGCGAAGACGTTGTTCGTCTCATCAGCGGTTCCGACCGCTGTTAATACGGTATTGGTTGCCATTGAATACCGCAATCGACCGGATTTCGCTTCCCAAGCAGTTATGACATCAACCCTCATCAGCGCTGTGACACTGTCGTTGATCATCTATTTGTCTGAGATTCTCTTCCCATTGGTTTGAACTGCATAAGGTTCCATGCTTTTAGTCGGGTCTTGGTCTTTTCCCAGCACGTCTGTGGGTGACAGCCAGGTAAATCCCGCTAATTATCAGCAAACCACCGCTAAGTGTGTGAAACCCCGGGGGTTCGTTCAGAAGCCAATAGGCCAAAAACGTGGCCCCGATTGGCTCGCCCAAGATAGCCACTGAGACCACGGCAGGGGGTAGGTATTTCAGAACCCAGTTGAAACTTGTGTGGCCGATTAAGGTGGGTACAAGGGCAAGCAGCAGCAGATTCAACCAAGTAAAGTGGGTGAAACCGGTCAGCGGCTGCATGGTGATCAAGACAAAGGCAAGGAGTATGGCTGCGCTAATGCCATACACACAGCCAGCATAGAGCTGCAGAGAAAGGGTTTGCCGCAGCAGACGACCTATTAGCAGGTATCCTGCCGCCATGACAGCCCCGCCAATGCCCAGAAGGTTGCCAAAAAACTGGGTTTCGCCAGGCGAGAAATCACCCACACCGATGATGACTGTACCCGCAAGAGACAGCACTATTCCCGCAGCCAACCGCCGGGTCACCGGTTCACGCAGTAACCATATGGACGCAGCCGCTACAAATATGGGCTGAGTTGTAACGAAAAACACTGAACTCGCTACGCTGGTATAGTCCATCGACTGTATCCACAGCAGAAAATGCAGTGCGAGGCACGTACCGCCAGCCATCAACCAAACCGCTTGCCGCCGGGAAAGCGCTTGAAATTCGCTACGGTGACGCAGCCAAACCAAAGGAAACCAAACAATCGATGCCAAACCCATTCGGTAAAAGGCGATCACAGATGCTGGTGCTTCTGCCCACCGTATGAAAATAGCGGCAAAGGATACGGCAATAACTCCCGAAAAGAGAACGAAGTATGTAGTGCGGCGATCCATCGAGTGACCTCCTGTCCTGATCTCGATGAGTTGGTTCCACAGCTTATGTGGTTTCTCCTACACCGAGACAATAATCGCGTTGGCAGAGGATTTGGCGGCCCTATGGCGAATCCAATCCGGGGAGACTACGAAAGAGACCGAGCCAAACCACTGCGTTGGAAAGTGGTACACAGAATAGGACCAGCGAGAGAAGAGTCGAAGGAGGATAATACGATGTTCAAGCACGTGCTTGTTGTAATTGCCATTTTTGCAGTTCTTTTTGCATCAGGTGTAACAGCAGCCGAAGAGGAAGAGATTCAGGCATTCGTCCGGCCGCTCCTTCTGGAGGCCAATGCCGAGTATCTGATCGACTTCACTTTGCCGGCCGAGTTGATGGGCTCAGCAACGCGGGTGTCGATTTTCGTTGAGTCAGAGGCTGGTCGTGTGCTTAAGTACACACAGTTGTATCGAGGACTGGGCGGAGTTGGCGAATCGCGAATAGTTTCGGTTCCTCTGAGTACGCCTCCAAATGCTCATCAGGCCTACCTGCAGGTGACTACCAGCCACGTGGGTGATGTGGATATTGAGAATATCGTTATCCAGCGTGTGCTGCATCTACCCGATGACCGGGAGGGATGGCAGGAGCAGATGGGGGAAGGTGAACGTGCGTACACCGGTTTGGTGATCGATGCCCGGGGTCTTGATCTTAACCGAGGCATGAGCCCGCGGATTTACAGCGAATCGGGCTTACTTCTCTACACAGGAACCGCGGCCCCGGTAGATTTCGTTGTTAATGAAGGGGTTGCCTCGTACGGACAAGAACTCTCAGCCGAGTTGCTGTGGCGCATTCGCGTTGACTCGCAATACCCCTTTGCAGCCCCCCTGATCATCACTGCAACCGAAGTCGTTGGCTCATCCCGTACTAGTGTTACAGTCAGCGACCAGGCAGCCGAAAAAATCCTGGATGCTGTGGACACTTTCGATTTTCTTGCCCAATTTGCGGTGGTTTTCCTCATTGATTAGCAGGCCAACAGCCTTTTGGCTTGAAAGGAGTTAAGGTATGAGTCGTACATCCGAAGATGCCTGCTTCCGAAACTTCACGGAAGAGGTTGTTGAACGCACAATGGCATCTGTCTTCGCCGCCGATGCCTCCTTGTGCAGTTGTAAGCGCTGTCAAAACGATATTCGGGCACTTGCCTTGAATGCTCTTACTCCGCAGTACTATGTTAGTGAAAGAAGCCGCATGCTAGCCCGTATGATCGAAGCGCCCAGTGAGACAGAGACGGCGGAGTCAGTTAACGCTGCCGTGCGCCGCGTCAAAGCAATCCCGCGTCACAGCGATGCAGCGGACAGCGAGGCTGCACTAATCAACTACTCAGAGGAGATGGTCTGGCGAGTCATCCACGACGTTGTCACTGAACGCAAAGATATATGCAGCTGTCCCCAATGCCTCACGGACACAGCCGCCATCACCCTCAATGATATGCGCCCCCGTTACCATTCTACCCTAAAAGGCCGCTCTTATTCAAAGTTGGACGAGTTGGACCAAAAGTTCTACGCAGAGTGCTGGGTCACCGTCTTCCATGCCCTGACCAAGGTCAGTACTCAACCACACCACAACAGAGAGAAAAGCGACCAGACTGGTACGGAGACCCTTTAATGCTGCCGGTTAAATGGTTTCTCTAGGAAGGCCTTGATTGTCTCCGCTTTTCCACGGACGAGGTGAACCGGACTCGTCAAAATCGAGAAAATCAACAGCCTTCTAGACTGGGAAGTGATAGCGTGAAACACATGGGCTATTTGGATGGAAACCAGTTTTTCCAGACAGATTGTATCCCGATTCATGTCACAACGGTAGTTCACAATCGCAGCGTCAATACACATTCCCACGGCTTTTTCGAGTTTGTGTTCATCGACCAGGGATTCTCGACTCATTCCTGTGGGGGTGTAACAACGATTCTCACTCCTGGGGATGTGTTTGGCATCCGGCCTGGAGATGTCCATGGGTATACGTGGCCCCGGCAGACTGTGCTGTACAACTGTCTTTTTCACCCGGATGCCCTCGGTCTTGATCTTGAATCAGCCATCTCCCTGCCAGGTGTTGGGCCTATCCTTGATGCGAAACGAGATTCGCTTTGGCAGCGAGTGCATTTGGGGCCTATCGAAAGGAAGGAAGTGCAGGATGTCCTGCAGAAGATGAAGTGGGAGCAGGCGCAAAAGTTGCCAGGTTGGGAGCTCAAACAAAAAGGCCTACTCTGCACCTTTCTAGTGGCGGTTTCCCGAGCGTTTGCCGACCAGCACAGCGGCGAAGAGCCCGGCGGCTATCGCTATACTCGGCACATTCACGAGGCACTAAGTTTTATGGAAGATAACTTCAACCAAGGATTCCATGTGGAAGAGATAGCTGATC
>SLOG01000387.1 GCA_007132635.1 Limnochordia bacterium | reverse complement strand
GCGTGGTCATTCTCTTGGGTATCTTCAGTGCCGGCATCAAGACCTACCGGGCGATGTTTTTCCAAGTTAAGGAAGCCCCTTATATTGAAGCGGCTCAGGCCTACGGTGCTGGCAGCATGCGGATCGTGTTTCGCTATATGATCCCGCGCATACTACCGGTGCTGATACCCCAGTTTGTTGTGTTGATCCCATCGTTTGTATTTCTGGAGGCCACATTGGCCGTGCTCGGCCTAGGCGATCCGGTATTGCCCACATGGGGTAAAGTCCTCAACGATGCCTACCACACAGGTGCCTTGCATAACGGCTACTACTACTGGGTGCTGCAACCGTCGGCACTGCTGATGCTAACCGGCCTCGGATTTGCCATGCTGGGATTTGCTCTTGACAGGATTTTCAACCCGCGGCTGAGGGGGTTTTGATGTGGCACACGCCTTTTTCGATGTACAGAATCTGCTGCTGACATTCCGCACTAAGCAAGGCATCGTGCGTGCCGTAGACCAAGTGTCCTTCTCCCTAGAGGCGGGCCGTTCCATGGTCATCATCGGTGAATCCGGGTGTGGAAAGAGTTCGTTGTCGCGAGCAATCCTGCGTCTTCTTCCCCGCAACACGCACGAGTATTCGGGGCAGGTGTGGCTTGACGGTACTGATGTCATGCACCTGACCGATGAACAGTTTCGCCGCAGCATTCGCTGGGTCCGCATGGCGCTTGTACCGCAAGCCGCCATGAATGCTCTGAATCCCGTGACGCGGATCGAAGACCAAGTGGCTGAACCGCTAATTATTCACGGGTTGGCTAATGGACGCAGTGAAGCCGTGCAGAAAAGCAGCGATGTGTTCGAGCTTGTAGGTGTACCATTGGACTTCCTGCGGCGCTATCCGTTCGAACTCAGCGGCGGCATGCGCCAGCGGGCAGCCATCGCCATGGCTCTGGTTACCAATCCGGCCTTGGTCGTCCTTGACGAGCCGACGTCGGCCTTGGACGTGCTAACCCAAGCAAGTATCATGAACGTATTGAAGCGCATAAAACAGGAGATATCTGTAACCTTCATCCTGATCACCCATGACATCGCGATTTCCAGCGAACTTGCTGATGAAGTCGGAGTCATGTATGCTGGACAGCTGGTCGAACGGGCGGATGCCGTGCATTTCTACCAGAACCCCGTGCACCCTTACTCACAACGTTTGATGGCCAGCGTGCCAAAGCTTCGAGGCAGCGAAGAGTTGGCCTTCATTCCCGGCCAACCACCCAGCTTACTGAGCCCGCCCAAAGGCTGCCGGTTTGCAGAACGCTGCCATCAGCGATTTGCGCGGTGCGCTGATGAGCCTCCGCTCCTCACGGTCGAAGATGGAAGACAGGTCAAATGCTGGCTGGTTGCAGAGCAGGGAGGTGTGGTTAATGGCTGATCAAGCTCTCTTGGAGGTATCTGATCTTAAAACGTGGTTTGAGCTGCGCCGCCTGGGATTCTTTCGCATCGGTCACGTTCGGGCGGTGGATGGGGTCAATCTGTCTCTCCGCAGAGGCGAAGCCGTAGCCATTGTGGGAGAAAGCGGCTGCGGAAAAAGCACCCTGGTCCGTACGATACTAGGCCTCAACAAGCCAACTGCGGGCAGTATCTCCTTTGATGGCCACTTGGTGGAAGGGAGCCCCAGAGATCTGCAGTGGTACCGAGCGCGAGTAGGGTATGTTCAGCAGGACCCCTACGGTGCATTGGCCCCCTTCATGACAGTCGACCAAATCCTGGACGAACCCATGGTGGTTAACGGAGTTCGTGACGAAAAAGAAAGACAACGGCGCAAAATCCAAGCTATGGAAGAGCTGAAACTGACTCCTGTTGAGGATTTCCTCAATAAATTCCCGCACATGCTGAGCGGCGGTCAACAGCAGCGGGTCGTTATCGCCCGGGCCATCATCCTGCAGCCCGATCTCGTCGTTGCAGATGAACCAGTTTCCATGCTGGACGCTTCTGTGCGCGTCGAAATCCTTAAGCTGCTGCAAAACCTCCAGCAGAATCACAACTTGGCTCTGCTGTACATTACTCATGATCTCTCAACGGTTCGTTATTTTGCCGAACGGATTTTCGTGATGTATGCCGCCAACATTGTCGAAGCCGCTTCGGTTCAGCAGCTGCTGGACAGCCCAAGTCACCCTTACACCCAGGCACTTCTGGAAGCCATCTCAGACCCGGATCCGGAAAACGCATCCCACTACAAAAAGGTTCCTCCTGGCGAACCTCCCAGTCTGCTGCATCCTCCCGAGGGCTGCCGATTTCATCCTCGCTGCCCTCAACGCATCGCCGGAGTCTGCGATACGCAGGTTCCGCCACTCTTTGAAAAGGAGGAAGGCCACACGGTCATGTGCTGGCTGTACGACACCCATGCTCTATGAACTTAAGCGTCAATTCCTTATGAGTCTACTGGCTATCATTGTTGGCTGGCTACTGCTTTTTGCCATGAACATCCGCCTTCTGCCGCCTAGCTTTGTCACCAGCTTCTTAGGTTATGGCCTGACGGTAGTCGGTCTCATCGGCGGGGTCGATGCTATCCTCAAGTACTTCGGTCAGAGGCACCAGTGACATCACCCATACCACAGCAGGGCAAAGCCAAGACTTACTAGGCTGACCAACGCGGAGGTCCCAAGGCCCACTACGAGGGCGGGGCCTCCTTGTTTCGTCAGCTTCTTAAGCTGGATCGATGTACCCAAAGCTGCTACGGCCATAGGGATCATGAGATTCGCTGTCTGGGAGATACCGCGTACGACCGCCGACCAACCTGGGGAAGCCAACCAGACATCTCCCCAAGTGCGAAGCGCAGCCATCAAGAGAAAACCTACCACGAACCAGGGGAAAGCCCTTCCGTAGTCAGTTTTCTTCGCCCTCAGAAACGAGAAAAACACCATCACCGGCACCAGCATCATCGTTCTTGTCAGTTTGACCACAGTGGCAGCTGCACCGGCCCCATCGCTGAATATGAAACCCGCTGCCACCACCTGGGAAGTGTCGTGGATGGCCAAGCCGGCCCACATGCCAAAAGCAGCGTCGTTAAGAGCTAAGAGCTGTCCCACGATGGGGTAGGCAAGAACCGATAAAACGCCCAACAGAGTAATGGTGGAAACCGCGTACACCACATCATCCTCATCGGCCTCAAAAAGAGGTACGCAGGCCATAACCGCAGAGACACCACAGATGGCTGTCCCCACTCCTAAGAGACGACGCAGAGGGAGAGGCAATCCCAAACGTCGCCCTAGGGCATTCGCCGCGATTAACGCCAAACTGACGCAGAGTACAATGACCAAGGCTGACAGCCCACCGATACGGAGGACATCAATGAAACTCAGGCGAATCCCCAAAAGCACAATGGCCGCGCGCAGCAGACGCTTCGTTGTCCACTGGAGGCCCGGTTGCATTGTGTCAGGCAGGGACCAAGCATTCCCCAGCAAAACACCCAGGAGAATGGCCACAGTGACAGCGCTGACAGTGGGGATGGCTTGATTGAACAGCAGGGCTGCGAGAGCAATACCAAAAGCCAAAACGGCCCCAGGCAGCAAGGATAGTGCATTCTCTACGGTCAAGTCACGTCAGCTCCTCCGTATTTATCCAAGACGATGCAGTGTTTCTACGCTTATCTTCCGGCGAGCAGCAGCCCCATAACTGCTCTGTCCATACAAAAGCGAAAGAGCCGCAAGTAGGCGACTCTTTCG
>SLOG01000083.1 GCA_007132635.1 Limnochordia bacterium | reverse complement strand
CGGCATCGTCGATGCATCGATCAACATCGATGGAAGCGTGAAGTTGATTTCAGGATACACTGTCCCACCACCGATCACCATGCCACTGCGCAAGGCGACCGGCCGCAGAGCTTTTCCGAATACAAGATCATCTACATTGTTATAACTTACCTTGTTAAATCGTTTATTTTTCACGGAAACCCCTTCCTTCCTGAAAATCTGCTGAATGCATTCGCCATCTCTATCTCTAGTATAGGCCGAACACAGAAGAGGTTATAGTAAATTTTTCTGATGTCCGTGCAATCTCTTTGTTAATGAGGTTGACGACGCCACCGTCCAGGCGAAACCCCTGTCAGCTTCTTGAAAACCTTCGAGAAATAGCTCTGATCGTTAAACCCAACGCTTTGAGCAACATCCGCCAATGAGAGATTTTGCTCCAACAGCTGTTTGCTGGCTTCAATGCGCACACGATTAAGATAGTCCGTATAGGTTATCTTCATCTCATCCTTAAACAAGGTGCTGAAATACGCAGAATTGAGTCCCACTTCACCTGCCACATCGTCAAGCCCAATGTCTCTGTGAAAGTTGCTGCGGATGAAATTCATGGCCTTAAATATCAGGTCGCGATTTTTCACGTTCTTGAGGGAAAACGTGCACTCAATGAAACGATCAAGTACTTTGATGAGCCAACTCGAGAGCTCATTGATGTCGCCCACCTCGTTGATGGAACACAGATACGTGTACTCAAGACCGAAAATCAACTCCAGGTCTGCGCCAACCTCAATCGCTGCCCGAGCCAAGAGTACCATAAGACCGACCGCTTTGGCGCGCACAACCTCTAGCTGATTCCCGCTGTGAAAGTAAGCGTAACCAAGAATTTCATTCAGGATTTCTTTGGCGCGCTGCTGATCGCCTATCTTAACTCGAAAAATCAGCTCCTTCTCACGCTCAAAGGGGTAGATAACTGCATCATCGTCCTTGGGGTTGTCCTTGAGTTCATGGAGTGTTTCCGCGATCCGCGCGTTGGCAGAATTGCGTTCTTGGCGCTCGGCCAACCCCGCTGCTTGGTCCCCCATCAATCCTTTGGCGCAGAGATAAAGCAGCTCGGAGAGATGCCTGACTCGCACGGGATCGGCAACGGTCATCCCTGTTAAGAGCGTCCGCAAGGCTGGCTCATTTTTTTGCAGGTTGGTACTCTGATCAGTGATGTTCTTCACCAGAAGATCATCGATCTGATGCATCAAAACGGGACCTCCAATGAGAAAATGCCGCATCTGGCCCTGCTCAAGAATGGGGACTGCCCAATTGACCAATCCGTAGGGACAGAAATAGATATAGGCCTCACCTAGCTTTTCGGCTTGCAGCCCACCGTAAAAATGCGACTGCCGGCACTGTTTAACACCGTTCTCTGAGCGCTGAATAAGATCACACAGCTGACAGCGCACCCTAGGTGCGCTGTAGCTCCGGGTCTCTTGGCCCGTGACTGCAAACGCCCGGCAGCCAATGCCGGTGCTTTCGACGTACATCTCCGTAAGATCATAGATTGACTGCTCCATGGCCTGCAATTCTTTCATGTACCAAAGCCTCCGACATGCTTTTAGTATTCGGCTACAAAACCCAAAAGACGTTCTGCTCGACTGCTGTCTTCGAGACTCGCGTGCCCCGTCAAACCTCGCAGCTCCGCGTGCGGAAAGTATCGCTCCGCTAGATGTTGAGAGGGAATCGAAGATCTCGACCGACGAGACGCGATACAAAACACATCATGACCCCTCCGCGTGCTCTCGACAGCCAACCGAAAGGCGCGTGCTGCATCCCGGCCGTCGATATACGACCAGAGATTCCACGGGCCAAGGTCTGGATTGTCCTGCCAAGAGGCAAACTCTGTACCCTGCTGGTAATCCTCGGGACCGACGACATGGGAAATCCTTAGAGATGCAGCATACATCTCCGGAAACCTCTGTACGACAGCATCAGCCGCGCGTTCGCCCAGGAGTTTCGATAGCCCGTAACTATCATCGGGATGCGTCGGATGCTCCTCATCAACCGGCAGATAGACCGGTGTTGGCCGATGACGGCTAAACGTGAACCCAAAGGTGCAGTCACTGGAAGCGCACGCCACGTGCTTGATGCCTAACTCCCCAGCCGCCAACAGAATGTGGTACGTGCCGCCGACATTAGTCTGGATTACAGCACTGTCGTTTCCAGCCTTTGGCGATGGGATTCCCGCCAGATGAATCACCGCCGAACAGCCCTCCAAGTTCTGCTTAACCCAATCGAAATCTCGTACATCCCCTTCCCTCTGATCCCGCACCGGACATTCAGGCCACCACACGTGAGTTAAGGCTCTCGCCTCATAACCTTGCGCTGTTAGGTCTGCCAGAACAAAACGTCCCACCAGACCTCGTGCTCCCGTCACTGCGATCTTTGACATGTCCTTCCCCTCTCCTTCAGTCCTCGCTCAGGCCACCCAAAAAGAAATGAACCAGCACTCGGCACAATCCAAAAAACGAAAAGCTTTCTAAGGTCGTACAGAGGTTCCATCGGGTGTGCGAGCCAAGGTCCACTGGGGCAGTCGATGATGACACGGGTACTTAGCTGCCTTGACCTCGTCAATCTCAATGCCTAAGCCTGGTTTGTCGCTAACATATACATAACCGTTCTCAACCGAAGGACACCCGGGAAAGACCTCCTGCAGCCGTTCGTCCAAACCGCACCATTCCTGAATGCCGAAGTTAGGACACGCCAGGTCGAGATGCACATTAGCCGCATGCCCGACAGGTGATACATCGCCTGGTCCGTGCCAGGCAGTCTTCACACCGAAGGCCTCACCCAACGCAGCCAATTTCTTTGCTGGTGTGATGCCTCCGATTTGGCTGATATGAACACGGATAAAGTCAATCAACCGGCGGCTGATAAACGGTATCCATTCCCGGGGGTTGTTAAACAGCTCACCTAAGGCGATGGGCGTGGCTGACTGCTGCCGGATCTGTTCCAACCAATCGAGATCCTCCGGAGCCAAGGGATCCTCCAGGAAAAACAGCCGAAAGGGCTCCAGTTCCTTGGCCAGCCGGACAGCAGTGATCGGTGGTACTCGTTCATGCACATCATGGAGCAGTTCGGGCTCGAAGCCGACTGCAGCCCTTACCTCTGAAAACATGCCCACAATACTCCGGGCATAGGCCGCAGGGTCGAAATACGCTCCCGGCAGAGGCGTTCTCGTTCGACTGACAGTAGGAGCCAGTCCGCCGTATCCACCCAGCTGACACCGGATAAATTGATAACCTTCCTCCCTAAAGGCGTGAACCCTATCAACTAACTCCGCCGTGTCTCGACCGTCTGCATGGCGGTAGACAGCCGCCCCTTCGCGGCACTTCCCGCCTAACAGCTGATACACGGGCATGCCCGCTCGTTTGCCCATAATATCCCACAACGCCATGTCAACCCCAGAAATTGCGTTGTTAAGGATGGGACCATTGCGCCAGTAAGCACTGACGACAGACGTCTGCCAGATGTCTTCAATACGAGCCGGGTCTTTGCCGACCAGGAAAGGCTTCAGATAGTCTGTGACCACTTCGGCGACTGAGAGGCTTCGCTGAGTAAACGTAGCGCAGCCCAATCCATATAACTCCGGTTCCGATGTTTCGATTTTGACAACGACCAGATCAATCCCTGCTGGAGCCGTCAAGATTGGGCGGACATCCGTTATCGTTAAAGAACCCAT
>SLOG01000279.1 GCA_007132635.1 Limnochordia bacterium | reverse complement strand
TTAGAATGGGTGGTGTATACCCCTTCGTCGTTAATCGTGATAATGGGTTTGACGTTCATGATTTGGCCTAATGTGCCTGAGATCTTGCCGATGCGGCCGCCTTTTTTCAGGTACTCCAGCGTGTCCAGTACGAAGTAGACACGCATTTTTTGGATGACTGACTGGACGTGATTTCCGAGACTCTCGAAGTCCATTTTCTGCTGGACAGCTTTCGCAGCTTCCAATACAGTGAAACCCAAGCCCATTGAGATGGATTTGGAATCCACGACTTGAACAGCCATCCCCTTTACTTGGCGGGCGGCGTTTTCGATCAGTTGACTGGTTCCGCTAAGGCCAGCAGACAGATGAATCGCCAGGACGTGGCTATAGCCTTCCTCCTTAAGCTGCGCAAACAGCTCGTCGACGTCTGCCGGATAGGGGAGGGATGTCGTTGGGATTTCCTCTTTCAGACGGCTGTAGACTTCATCGGCCGTGATCTCCACGTTGTCGCGGTATTCCCCATCCTTGTAGAGAATGCGGAGGGGTAAAACGCGGATACCATGTTTTTGGACGAGTTCGTCCGGTAGGTCACAAGTACTGTCGGTAACGATGGCGATTTTTTCCATGGTTGTTCCTCCTAAAGACTTTGTGTTAGTGCGGTATGCACAGCACTTCGCGTATTTTGAGGTCAAAGAAGTCAACGGTCGACACGGCCTTTAAGACAAAGGCCGTGTCCGCTCCCTGCCCACTCCCGGCCACAGACAGGATGTCCGTGCCAGCCGGTACGATTCCGGCATCGACAGCCGTGAGGGCAATTTCGACGGCGACTTTCGTCCCTTGGGAAAAGGTGTAGTATGTGTGGGCTATCAACTCGACCGGCGGAATGCCGCCGAACTTACTGTGGATGGCGCTCTCCACATTTCCCATCAGGCTGTGGGTGGCTGTGATGACTTGAGCCCCCAGCTCTTGTGCTTCTTTCAGCAACTTCCAGTCTGGTTCGCCGTAAGTCTTCCATGTGCCTGCCTGCAGCGTGACGCCGACCGCCTGGAGCGGCAGTTTCGCTGCGCGAATGCGCTTTACTGCCTTGAGCAGTGTGGGCCCTCCAGTGGCGACGACAAGATACTTAAATGCGTCTTCTTTGGCTCGGTCCAGCACAGCGTCCAGCACAGCGTCCGTGTTTTGCGGGCCTGGTTCATTAAAGTAGACGATCTGACGCTTCAATGTTATGACCTCCTTCAGTCTGCCGCAGCAGCAGCAGCTCGAAATCGTGCCAGTCCATAGGACGATAGAACAGAAAACCCTGACCATACAGGCAGCCGTGGTCTGCCAGAAAGCTCTGCTGGCCTTGGGTCTCAATACCTTCTGCAATTACAGTGTACTCCAAAACATCTGCTAATTCCAGTATGGACCGTACAACGGCGGCATCTCGCTGACTAGTCTCTACATCGCGTATGAACGTCCAATCCAGTTTGATGATCTTCGCGGGGAAGTTTGCCAGGTAGACCAATGATGAGTACCCCGTTCCGAAATCGTCCAAAGCCAACTGGACACCGAGATCACAGAGACGCTGCATGCGCCGCAGGGCGGCCGATGTGTCCGTAAGAATGGCAGTTTCGGTGACTTCAAGAATCAGCCCGCGGCGTTCAAATGGGGTTTCCAGGATTATCTCCAAAAGGCTCTCGAAGGCTTCGTCATTGTTAAGTGCAGAACTGGATAGGTTCACAGAAAGCAGTCTAGGTTCGTCAAACAGCGACTCCCAGCGGCGCTTCTGCGAAATGGCGTGTCGCAGAACCCAGCGGTCGATTTCGATGATTTGGCCTGTGTCTTCCGCGAGCGGAATAAAATCGCTTGGCAGGCGGTTGGTCCCGTTGGCCTGAGGCCAGCGTATGAGGGCTTCGCCACCCATGATGCGGCCTGTCTTAAGGCGGACATGCGGCTGCACCTGCAGCAAGAATTCGTCCGCTTCCAAAGCGCGGTGAATGGCTGTTGTCAGTGTAACCGCCGCGATGCTTTCGGTTTCTAGAGCTTCGGTGTAGAGTTCAAAAGAATGACCACCCTGCTTTTTCGCTTGGTTCATAGCGGCGCCGGCGGCCTGGAAAAGCGAGGCGGCACTAGTGCTGTGTTGAGGAAACAGAGCGACCCGGCGAATGCGTAGATAGCGGAAATGCGGAGGGCCTGGCCTCGGGCGCGAAGTCGCTGCGGATTATCTAGAAACCACTGCACATCTCGAGGACGATGGAAAAGATGCCGCAGCATAGCGCTCCCCCTAAACCGTACTAAAATAGTCGAAAGGCTTTCGTAATACAAACTACTTCTCTCCTTACTCTCTGTGTCCTGCCCCAAGTCAAAGATAACCGTTGAAAGAGTGGTCTAGGAATGCGTTGATTTTTTCCGTGTTCCTACGGACGAGGGCATCAAACAACGCCGTTTACCTGGCATTTTAGGTAAACGGCGTGAACTGGCACTCGTCAAGTTTGAGAAAGTCAACTGCCTTCCAAGTGGGGAGAATGCTGTCGCTCGTTAGAGGAACCTATGAGCATGTCTAGAAAACCTATTGAAGAAGGAGCTTACTTATGAGCCTATCCGTTATGACGTGCAACCTGCGTGTGTGGACAGAGAGCGATGGTTCCAATGCGTGGCCCTATCGACGCGACGAGCTTGCTCAGCTTATTTGGAAGAGAAAACCTCTCGTGCTCGGGACACAGGAAGGTCTCGCGACGATGCTTGCAGACCTAGATCAGCGGCTGCCCGAGTATTCTCGAGTGGGGAAGGGCCGCGAAGGGGGCTCTGCAGGCGAACACAACGTTCTATACTACCACGAATCGCTGGGGCAGCCCTTAGAGCACAGCCAGTTCTGGCTGTCGGACACCCCAGATCAGCCTGGTAGCATGGCTTGGGACTCTTCGCTGCCCCGCATCTGCACCTGGGCGGTCTTCTATGTTCCGTGGACGCGTTCGACGGTGGCGGTGTTTAATTGCCATTTGGATCATCGAGGAGCTCAAGCGAGGAGCCAAGCTGCGCGCGTAATCTGGCAGCGCATGCAGCCGTGCTTCACCACAGGAATCCCCTGCATTTTGATGGGGGATTTTAACTGCGAACCCGGTTCCGAGCCCCATCGTTATCTCCGCCAATACCTCGTGGACGGACTCGAATCCGTTCGAATGAGCCACATCGGTACCTTCCACGGCTTTACAGGGGAAAGCTCAGGCGGACCTATAGATTGGATACTAGCATCTCGCGGCACTAACTTCTCTGTGGTGGAAGTCTTGAGGCAGAAGCAAAACGGCCGCTATCCTTCGGACCACTTTCCTGTATGGGCCCAGTTAGAAGTGCCGGTAGATTGAGAACCCCGTTGTTGGGACAGAAATGAGGGTGATGCTGTGAATAGAATTGACGAGCTGGAAAGTGATGCCCGCAATGCGATGAACGACTTGCGGCTGACGGATGCAGCTGAGTTGTGGGAGAAAGCCTATGCGTATGAGCCTGCCGCTCGTTTCCGCGGGAACAAAGGTTTCTGTCTGCTTCTGATGGGCAAGGCGCAGGAGGCCTTGGCGACCGTTGCTCCCGTGCTTCCGATGAGTAAGTCTCCCTGCGCAGCCACGGCGGCCGCATGCAGCTTTGCTCGCCTTGGTGATGTTGAGCAAGGCATCGCGTGGTTGGACCAGGTGTTGGAGTGGTCCGACGATACCGATCTGGACGACTCATGGGAAGACAACGTACCTAAGCTTCTTGTG
>SLOG01000085.1 GCA_007132635.1 Limnochordia bacterium | reverse complement strand
GGGGGTGGCCCGGCGAGAGCTGATCTTGATCGCGTGCGGCGAATCAAGGACCGCCCGCTGATGCCGACCATTGAGTTCAGTCGTTTGGACTGCTACGCCGAAGCAGCGCAAAACGAAGCGATTGATCTTCCTGTGCATAAGGGAGAGATGAACTTCATCTTTGAAGGCTGCTACACCACTCATGTCGACATCAAGGAACAGAACCGCTCCGCTGAGAACGGTCTGTTGACCGCTGAGACACTCGGGGTTGTGTCCCAAACAGCACATAACCAGACGCTGGATCGAGCCTGGCAGCTGACGGCATTCAACCAGTTTCATGATATCTTTGATGGTTCGGGAATCCCGGTGACTTACGCTGACTCGGCTGCCGATGCTGCTGAGGTACAGACGGCAATCCGCCAAGCCTTAGAGACGGCTTGGGATGCCATAACTGTAGGTTCAGAGCCGTCAAACGCAGTAGTCGCAGCGAATCCTCTAGCGTGGAGGCGCCAGGATATTGTTCGCATACCATACGCTGGCCCCCGTCTGGCGAGTCCTACGTTCACGACTGTGGATGGGACCATCACGGCCGGGCAGTATGTCGGCGATGAAATCGTGTTCGCAGCTGATGTGCCGGCTTGTGGATATCGGGTGTATGCACTCCAGGAAGGCGATGTTCTGCCTGCTGTGCCTGTGAAGGAAACCGACGAAGGTTTTGCAGTAGATACGCCGTTCTATAAAGCCTTTATACTGAAGGATTCGGGGATTATTGGGTCTCTGTATGACAAGCAGCAGCACCGCGACTATGCTGCCTATGGTCTGGACAATCCCATGACGCATGTGCCCTCATCTCGCCCTGATCTGGCATTGAACGTGTTCTCGGTGCAGGATGAACGGCCGCATGCCATGTCAGCGTGGCTGATTGATGCTGTCGTTCGTGAAGAGAACTTGGTTAGTGGTGCCGAAGTATCCGTGAAGTCCCACGGACCTGTGTGTACTGTGATTACCGTCAGACAAACCGTTCGCAGTTCATGCATTGAGCAGGACATCGTGTTCTATCAGACTCTTCCCCGTATTGACTTCTTCACAACTGTGGATTGGCGCGAGATTGGCAGTCGGTCCGCGGGTGTGCCGAACTTAAAGGTCGGTTTCACAGGCGATATGGGACCGTGCAGCGCGTTCTATGAGGTCCCCTTCGGTGTACAAGAACGGGCTGCTAACGGCCAGGAACGGCCGCTGCTTCGATTCGCTGCCGTGCAGGACGCGCATGGTGGCCTCAGTGTTATGAACAAATCTAAACACGGCTGCGACATCCTAGGCAGTCGCTTGCGTCTCTCCTTGGTTCGTTCCCCCTATGACCCGGATCCGCTGCCGGATTATGGGCTGCACAGGATGCACTTCAGTTTGCTGCCTTACTCGGGACGTTGGGATCAAGCCGGCATCGTGCAGGCGGCCGCTGAGCTTAACCAGCCTCTTGCATCTCGGTTTGGTGCCACTGCAAGGGCAGGCCAGGAGGTCTCGCTGCTTGAGACGTCCGGGGATCCGAATATCGTTGTTTCTTCGGTAAAGGCAGGCGACGCTCTTTCGGAACTCTGTGTGCGCCTCTATGATTCGTCCGGTGCCGGGGGACAAGTGGAGCTGATCTTTTCCGAACGGTTGGCAAAGGCCGAAACGGTCAACCTATTGGGTGAGGTTCGGGATGTGATCAGCGTAGAGGATGGTCTACGCGTGTCTCTAGTGCTGCAGCCGTTTGAAATTGTCACTGTTCGCGGCACGAAGGAGTAGATTGCCATCAAAGCGAAACACCCTTCTCATGCGAGAGGGGTGTTTCGCTTTGAAATGCAGGCTTTCCTAGTAATTTGGAATCGGTATGCGGCCGACGCCTCCTGGTGTCAGTTTCTGTTTAAAATCTTCTAAGTAGCGAACTTCCTCGCGTGCCCACAGCAGAGCCCCGTGATCGATGACTCTTATGAGCAGTTCCTCCCGCCGGTCCGATGCTTCGGCAAGAATATCCCCCAGGGGACTGACTAGCTTGCTTTTGCCGCAGCTGTTGTTACCTACGGTATTGACGCCAAAAACAAAGACAGTGTTATCCAGTGAACGTGCCGGAAGCTGTATGTCCCAGCGGTGCGATGCAGCTAGACTCCAGACGGAGGGGCACACGATTATCTCGGCCCCGTCTAAGGTCAGCAGCCGACTAGTCTCGGGAAATTCCATTTCGTAGCAGATAAGGATGCCTATCTTGCCGACTTCCATATCGAAAACAGGATACTCCATGATTCCTGGAGTGAAAATCTGCTGTTCACGGCCCCAAAGGAGACTCTTCCGCACAACGCCGCGCAGTTCCCCCTGACGATCAATGACAGCTGCTGCGATATATATGCTCTGCCCGTCCGTTTCCACAAAAGGGCAGATGATGGCAGAATCAGCTTCGCGGGCGGCTTCGCGCATTTGGCGGATCGTACTTCCGTCCGGGGTTTCTGCCAAGTCCCAAAAGGCTTCTTCTGAGAGAAAGTAGCCTGTCGTCCAAAGCTCAGGAAAGACAATAAGATCGACTTCCTGTTCTGCAGCTTTGTTGATGAACTCTCGGCCCCGTTTGAGGTTTGCACCCACCTCGTTCATGATAGGGTTAATCTGTACTCCTGCGACCTTAAACATAACATCTTCCTTCCTGTGCCCCGAGGGGCGCACAAATCTCAGCTTTACGTATTTCGCTATGAGACGACGAATCCCCTGCATTGAATAGCCGCATACCGCTAGCTGGGGCAGGACATCAGGCCTAGACTCTAGAATACATACCTGTACTTATTCTGAAGGAGGAAGTTATTTTGCGTCTACCCAAGTATGTTGGTCAAGCGGCTTTTGGACTCAAAATGGGTGTCATTGTCCCTGAGATGGATCTCGCAAGTTCGATCGTTGATCTGATCGACCAGGTGAACCAGGACCATCTTCTGAATGACAATGACATCGTCTGCGTGACAGAATCCATTGTCGCTCGTTCCCAGAACAACTATGTCACCGTTGACGAAATTGCTGACGAGGTACGGGAAAAACTCGGGCTGCAAACTCGACAACGATTGGGCGTGGTGTTTCCCATTGCTAGTCGTAATCGCTTCTCGCTCATACTGCGGGCGCTGGCCCGAGCCGTGCATCAAGGCGAGCTTGTTCTCCAACTCTCTTGGCCCTTTGATGAAGTTGGCAATCAAATAACCGCAGAGGATATAGGCACTGGTCTCGACAAGGGACCCGAGGATTGCATTCATCAAAGTGAGCTAACCGAAGCCTTCCTCCACCCTATTACAGCAGTTAATTACATAGAGCTGTACCAGGAGATCATTGAATCGGAAGGTGCGAAAGCATCCATTGTTCTTGCCAATGATCCGACTGCGATTGTGTCACTGAATCCGGACGCGGTCATTGCTGCCGATATTCATTCTCGCTCGAAAACGCAGAAGGCTCTGCGAGAAGCTGGTTGTCGCTGTATCTCATTGGCCGATATTTGTTCGAATCAAGATTGCCGCGCTTGGTCGGAGTGGGGACTGCTGGGCAGCAACATGTCGTCGGGCGAACGCCTCAAGCTTGCTCCGAAGGATTCAACCGGCTTTGCGGTGGACCTTCAGGAAAGCATATATCACCGCACAGGTGTGTTGGTAGAGGTTCTGGTGTACGGCGATGGCGCCTATAAGGATCCAACAACCGGAATCTACGAGTTGGCAGACCCTCAACCTGTATTTGGTTCGACCGCGGGCTTTCAGGGGGTTATGCGGGAAGGCGTTAAGTACAAGTATTTAGCGGACGTCTTGCTGTCTGAAGGAAAAACAGAAGCCGAGATCCAGACGTCGCTCTCCGAACACCAAACCGCGCTGCGTAGCCAAGATCACATGGATGCCGAAGGCACGACACCGCGACAGCTCGGCGATGTAGTTGCTAGTCTCGCTGATCTTGTAAGCGGCTCGGCTGATGCCGGGACTCCGGTGATCCTGGTGAAAGGTTTTATCCAGCACTCGCCAGAGTCAAAATAGTCAGCTTCCGTAAGCGAGGTGAACTTCGTGGCAGCCGTAGACGAACGTTTGTTCTTGATTCTTTTTGATTGGGGGCAGAGATCCCCGGTGTTGGGCGCGGTGGCGACAGTCGCAGCTCGAGGGGCGTCGAGGGTTTTCTCCAGTCTATATCTGGTTGGCTTAATGTACTTGCTGATTGTCGGTGATGACCATCTCGGTCTTTATATTCTTGGCCCAGCACTCAGTATCGCCTTGACTCTAACCTTCCATCGGTTTGTTCAACGGCCGCGTCCTGGCGTCGGCTTGCCAAACTTGCGCTTACAGAAACTCGATGTTCGAGTAAGAGGCGCATCGTTTCCCAGTAAACATAGTGTTTCGGCGTTCTCGATCGCCGGTGTGATAGCGGTTCGCTGGCCTGCCCTCGGTGTAGCCGTTCTCGTCTTGGCAGCCGTGGCAGCCGCCAGTCGGGTAATTGACGGCGCCCATTATCCTTCGGATGTCGCAGCCGGATCCGTGTTGGGGTTGGGCCTGGTTTGTCTGCTGAGTCGTGTTTTGATTGCTGCTAGTCTCTAAGTGACACGGCAGAACCGGTCTGGGCCGATTGGTATACGGCTTCGGCAAGCAAAACGGCTGTAAACCCATCTAGTTGGTTGGCCGACGGTTGGACTCCCTGCACGATACAGTCCACAAAATGTTCCATTTCACACACGGCAGCGTCGTTTACGGCATCTGTAATCTCAACCCACTCCTGCCCTGCTCCCGATTGATGGAGTCGAATCGGTGTCGTGTAGTCGACAATGAGCGTGCCCTCTGATCCGTAGATTTCCAGACCTAGGACGCCTTTCTTGCTGCTCCAACCGACTTCGATGTAGCCTGCCGCATCGTTTTCGAATGCTAAGCTGACGATGGCCGAGTCCTCTACGGGGATATCTTTAACAAAGGTGCCAACGTGACCAAAGACCTGCGCAATGTCCCCAAGCATGAAGCGGCAGATGTCCAAGGCATGAATACCCATGTCCAGAAGAGCGCCTCCGCCAGCCTGTTCAGGCCGGAAAAACCAATCTGTGGTGGCTGCCCAGGAATTATAGGGGCCGTCATGGGCAAAACGAACTCGCATCATAAACGGTTTGCCGATGGAACCTTGCTTAATGAGCTGTTGGGCGGTTTGATTGTGCTGCATGTATCGATGGGTAAAGCCTACCATGAGCAGCCTGTCAGTCTTCTCGGCTGCTTGGACCATGGCCTTCGCTGCTTCGATGTTTGTGGCCATAGGCTTCTCACAGAGAACGTGCTTCCCGGCCCGCAGGGCATCGATAGTCTGCGGAGCATGCAGGTAATTCGGTGTGCAGATACTGACGGCATCAATGTCGTCGCGTCTCAAGAGTTCTTGATAAGTGCTGTATTGGTTCTGCGTATCAACGCTGTGCAGTGCGCCGAGTGCCCGCAGGTTGGACTGTAGAGGATCCGCCAGCGCGACGACCTCGGCCTTTTCGTTCAGCTTGCTGTAACCGTGCATGTGAGTGTGCTTCGCGATGGCACCACAGCCAATGATTCCTATTCTTACCTTGTCCTGCATAGGATTACCTCCCCGTCATTCGTGAATGTCCCGATAGTCAAGACCGCTCTAAAGCTTGGTAACGGAGCACCGCACAGCAAGTTTTCGCATCGCTAATCTCTCCAGAGATTACCATGGAGCGCAGCCTATCAAGCGGGAACCATTGTACCTCAAGATCCTCGCTCTCATCTAGTTTCTGGTGGCCAGGAAGCAGCGACTCGGCCAGGAAAAGATAGAGAAGCTCACTCGAATAGCCGGGGGCCAAAAGCACAGACCCGAGACTGGTCAGCGATTCGGCTCGAAATCCTGTCTCTTCTTCTAGCTCCCGAGTAGCGCATTCTTCCGGCCTTTCACCCGCTTCTAGAGTCCCAGCTGGGATTTCCAATAGGCGAGAGGCCACAGCTGGTCTATACTGTTCAACTAAGAGAACCTGCTGGTCCCGGATAGCCAGAACGGCCGCCGCGCCAGGATGCATGAGTACTTTGTAATCGTGTTGTTTGCCTTTCTGCGTTACGCTGATCGTTGTGAGTTCAAACATGGCTTACTCCCCTTCTGATTCCTGTTCCTTCGAAGGCAAATGTTCATCCAATTTCTGCAGTGCCAAATAGGCACCAAGGTAGATCGCCAACGTTACGAAGAAGTTTAGCTGATGGGTCCACGGGAGGATGATTAAAACGAAGGCAAAGAACATCCAGTGGAGCCTGCGGATTTTTTGGCGTCGTACGACGGTTAACCAAACGATGCAGACAAGCATGAAGCCGAGAATGCGGATCCATGTGGTTTCATCCATAGAGCAGTCCCCCTTTCTAATCGGACAATGAGTGCATCCGAAGGTCTTCCTAGGACGCAGGATCGTGAATACCGAGGAGGTTTTGCATGATGACGATGAGAGCAAGACTGGTTATCATCGTGTTCTTGACAGCGTTTTTTGGACTGGCAGCCGTGAATGGCTCTGCAGACGCTGACCGCTGGATTGAGCCCCAGTCCGATGTTGGCTTTGTTCAGGACGCTTTGACCGAAGCTGCGTCACTGGTAGAAACACTAGCCGATGATGGCTATTCGATTCAAGTTCTGCACCTTGAGTATATGGAAGAACCGGACGAGCATCTGGTGGTTGAAGAATTTCGCGCCGGCGCTGAGTATGTCATCGCTGCCATCGCTGACCCGAGAATCGAAAACCTTCATTTGACTGCCTATGCCCCTTACGGTGACGTCATCAACACTGATACGGGAGGCGGACGCCATCCGAGAATCTCGCTCAGAACTATTGCAGACAGCCAAGCCACGCTTGAGTTTGCGGCGGTCGGAATCCCCGAGTCCTCTTCTGAGTTGTTCATCCTCTACATTATCGCAGAAAAACGCTAGAAAGAGGCGTTTCTTACTCAAGGCGTTCCATTAATTTCAAGGAGTAACCTACAGCTTCCATCTCATCGCTGGTGAGAATGCGGCCCTCGGGGGGCCGCTTGTTCATTTTTAGCGCCAACGCGTACTGGCCTATCTCCTGCACAAATTGAATTCTCCTCATAGGCACGTGGACAGCGAGAAGCTCTGAGAGAGCCTCTGCCGCAGCCTCGTGTCCCACTGCCGAGACAATACCAAAACGGCGCACCAGCTTTTGGGCCTCATCAGTGGTAATGTCTGAGACCCGGTATAGGCCGTTTGTCGTTACGACAGGGCCGTTAAACAGCGCAATTCTGTGGGCTTCACCAGCCATTTTTCCCTCCTGCTTAGCCTCAATCCAACTTCACTTCAACGATCATCTCAAGTTCAACCGTGATATTCATGGGTAGAACGTGTGCCGAAACCGCTGAGCGAGCGTGTTTTCCGCGCTCGCCAAACACTGTCTCCAAGAGTTGGGAAGCTCCATTCATGACCTGGGGCTGATCCGTGAACTCAGGCGCGCTGGATACCCATCCCAGTAACTTGACAATCCTTACGACTCGGTCAAGGCTGCCGATCTCTTTTTCCAATACCGCTAAGGCGTTTAGGCAAGCCGTCTGCGCTGCCTGCTGGCCTTCGTCAAGCGTACGGTCACTGCCAACACGTCCGGTGAATATAGGTGTTCCATCCTTCACAGGTCCTTGGCCCGAAATAAAGACAAGGCTGCCGCTAGTCACTGCGGGTACATACGCCGCTAGGGGTGCCGGTGCTTGCGGGAGTTCGAAACCTAATTCTTCCAATCGTCTGCGTGGTCCACTCATGATGGCGATCGCTCCTCTGCTGGTTGTTATTGCTAAGACTCGAAATCAATGTGTCCAAAGTACTTGGGTATATGGAAGTTGGCTGGCTCGCTATATGTGGGAGACCAGCAGCTATACATGTCCGTGGGTATTCGCTTGATGCGGAAGAAGTTGACGTACCAGGTATCCCCCGCTGCAGGACCAGTCGTATCGAGTGACGCGAACGGGATCTGCATCACAGCAGTCCATGGTCCAAATGCCTGTGTTCGAGATAGATCATCTCGGGGTTCGCTCTCGCGTCTAACACTAGTTACCAGCCCAGCGCAATCCCATTCAGGGTATCCGGCATAACCCCTGCCGTCCAAAGTGTTACTCACTAGCGAATCGAACTGCACGTTGCGCGGGCTGACGTTAAACTCGAAATAGCTGCAGCGATCATGGGGAGCCAGAAACATCTCAACCACTTCCTGATTGTATAGCGGCTCATCGCGCTGGGAGAATTCCGAGATGATGTCTTTGTCTTCACAGTGAAAGCGTACGTACAGATGTAAGGCGTCCCAACACACCTGAACGGCTGTTTTGATTGGCGCCGGGGAGCTTCCATCGGCAAGATAGAACCCGGATTCAACCGGCAGTGAAGCCCAGACTGCTTCATCTCTAAGAGGCGCTCTTGCCGTGACGAGCCGACTCACAATACGCCGCTGCATATCCTATGCACCCTCCTTTTAGATGCGTTTTTGGTCATAGTAGGTGCTGTTCCAGCGCAGCTGACTACGCACTTCGGAAACTGTGGTGTTGTGCGTAATCATGATGCATTCGATATCAAGCATCGAGGCCAACATGCGGAAGTGGTCCGGACGCAATGCTAGGCTGAAGCCTGTATGATGAGCTCCTCCGGCCAGAATCCAACAGGCCGCAGCCGTCTTGAGGTCCGGGTGCGGTTTCCAAAGCGCTTTTGCTACAGGTAGCTTTGGAGTATTTTCGGACTCTGTGACGTCAACGCTATTGACGATCACACGAAATCGATGACCCAAGTCGACAATGCAGACATTGACTGCGGGGCCTGTTTGGGTATCAAATACTAGTCGCAGAGGGTCATCTTTGCCCCCAATGGAAAGCGGGTGTATTTGCAGGGAAGGCTTTCCCGCAGCTGTGGACTCACACACTTCGAGCATATGAGCACCCAAGACTTTCATTCCATTCGGATGCAGGTGGTATGTGTAGTCCTCCATAAAGGAGGTGCCGCCAGACAGACCGGATGCCATGACCTTCATCGTGTGCACCAAAGCCGCTGTCTTCCAATCACCTTCAGCTCCAAAACCATAGCCTTTGGCCATCAAACGCTGAACCGCCAGCCCTGGCAGCTGTGGAATCCCATAGAGATTCTCAAACGTCGTTGTGAAGCCGCTGAAGGCACCATCTTTTAGAAAGGAAAGCATTCCCAGCTCCATGCGAGCGCCTTCGCGCAGTGAGTCGCGGCGCTCTCCCCCGTTCTTCAGCTCGTCGGCCAACGTGTACTGCACCTCATATTCCTCCATGAGTCTCTCGACGTCAGAGTCTTGGACGGCGTCAACGGCTGCCGCTAAGTCCCCTACCCCGTAACCGCTTACCGAGTATCCAAAGCGAATCTGGGCTTCCACTTTATCGCCTTCGGTGACGGCTACCTCCCGCATGTTATCCCCAAAACGGGCGATTCTCGCTCGACGGAGAGCTGCCCTTCCTGCAGCCGTCCGCATCCAAGCAGCCAATTCTGCATGGACATCCGGGCTTTCCCAGTGGCCCACGATCACTTCGCGCTCGATTCCCAGCCGAGTAACCATAAAACCAAACTCGCGCCCGCCGTGTGCTGACTGGTTTAGGTTCATGAAATCCATGTCAATGGTATCCCAAGGAATATCGCGGTTAAACTGTGTGTGAAGATGTACTAAAGGCTTCTGCAGCGCTCTAAGGCCTGGAATCCACATCTTTGCTGGAGAAAACGTGTGCATCCACGTTATTAAGCCAATACAATTTGGTGCAGCATTGGCATCAAGGCACAGCTGTTCAATGGCATCCGCTGTTGTCATCACAGGTTTGTTTACGATATCTACAGGAACGACAGAACTTGCATTTAAACCAGTGCTAACGACTCTTGCGTGGTCAGCTACCTCTCTGAGTGTCTCTTCACCATAAAGATGCTGACTGCCCGTAACAAACCACACTTCATACTGCTGCAATGCTGCCAAAGGGCATCCTCCTCCTAGGTTGTCTATACAAATCCTCGCTTGTCGTCACGCAAGCAATGCGGCGCACTCGCGGTCGATAGCCCACTCTAGAGGTTCACCGCTAAGATACCGGCGCAGTTCCTCGACCATGTACTGCCCCATACGGCGGCACTCATCTTGGACCGATCCCGCTATGTGCGGGGTCAACATTACGTTTGGAAGCCGGTACAGCGGTGATTCTGGTGCCGGCGGTTCGGGATGCGTGACATCAAGGACGGCTTGAATATCCTGACGCACGGTCAGGGCGTCGATTAACTCTGGTTCACAAACTACCGCTCCGCGAGCGGTGTTGATAAATGAGGCATTTGGCTTCATCGACAGAAAATGATGGCCGCGGATCAAGTTCTCGGTTTCCGGCAGCCAAGGGGTATGCAGGCTCACAACATCCGAACAGTGGAAGATCTCATCAAGACTGCACGGGCGAACCCCCAGCTCTGCCGCGATTTGATCAGTCAAGTAGGGGTCATACGCCAAAACATTGACGTCCAGTAGTTTCAGGAACTCTGCCACGCGGCGCCCAATCATGCCCAACGAGATCAAACCAATATTTGTCTGGAAAGCACCAGGTGTGTGCTGACGTTCTGGAAACGTGTGTTCTTTGCGAACTGCCTGAGCATAGTACCAAACTCGTTTGAGGCATAGGATGATCTGCGAAAACGTGAATTCAGCCACGGGAACGGCATTGGCTGCATAAGCGCTCGTGATCGGAATAGCTTTATCCCAAAAGCAATCTGTAACGATGGCCTTAATAGAACCCGCTCCGTAAAAGACAGCCTGGAGCCTCGGTGCAGCCTCTAAAAAAGCAGCATCCAATTTCGGCGCTCCCCATCCGGACACAAGCACCTCGATATCCATCAAGAGTTCTGGGCACAGAGCAATTTCTTCCCGCGAGTAAGGAAGCGGCGGTATATGGAGCAGTTGGTGGATGGCCTCTCGTTCGGCTGGTCCATAGATACTGCCAAAACTCTTCTTGTTCAAAACAAACAGTCCTCGGTGCATTCTTGCAGGGTCTCCTTTCATCAGAGGCGAGCTATGTGCATCCCACCATCAACATTGATCACTTCGCCAGTGGAGTATCGTAACTGGCCGGAGCACAGCAGACTGACCGCACAGGCAACGTCTTCGGGAGTTCCCCATCGGTTTATCGGAGCTAAGCCCTCAGCCAACAGGGCATCATACTTCTCTTGCACTGCTGCAGTCATAGCTGTCCTGATGACCCCGGGCCGCACCTCGTAGACACGAATATCCGAGGCTGCCAAACGGTGGGCGAAGAGCTGCGTCACCATCGCCAGACCGGCTTTCGAGATGCAGTATTCGCCTCGATTGGGAGACGACGCATAAGAAGACACTGACCCAATGTTGATGATGGTGCGCTGAACGGATGCCTCCGCACTATCCAGCATAAGTTTGGCGATCTCTTGTGTAAGGAAGAATGTTCCTTTTAGGTTTATATCCATCACTAGGTCGAAGCTCTCTTCCGTGGTATTTAGAATATCTCGACGGACTGGCGGGGCTATTCCGGCGTTATTAATCAATACGTCTACATGCCCGAAGGCCGCTTGCATCGACCGGACGAAATTCGTCCGGTCAGCAGCTTTTGCTAAATTCCCCTGCACATATAGGACACGGGGGGCTTTGGTCTCGAGGGCTTGTACAGCCTCACTGACCTGCTCAAGACTGGACGTGCCAAGAATACCCAAAGAAAACCCTCCGTCGGCGAGACTCTCAGCGATAGCATATCCAATGCCTCGGCTTCCCCCAGTGACGGCTGCAACTCGCTCCCTTGAAATGTCAATCACCTCTTCCATGGAAAAATTTCAACCTAAAACATGGTTCCCCACTATACTTAGAAATTCCTTGTCGTTACGGCATTCATTGCCTGCAGGAGAGCAGGAAAAAGATTTCGCCCATTTTTGCAGAAACGCTTGCTTTATCGCCAATGCTGTGGTACGATTAGTCCCAGTTAAAGGGTTAAAACACAAAGCTATTTTGGACCTCTTGTTTTACATGAATGGTCAAAGGTTTTGGGTTTTTCACTCCTTGATCAGTCCATAGTAAAAGGAGGTTACAAAATGGAAGGTAAAGTTAAATGGTTTAACGCTGAAAAGGGTTATGGCTTTATTGAGTCCGAAGAGGGCGGCGATGTATTCGTACATTTTTCCGCTATTCAGGGTGAAGGCTTTAAAACCCTTGAAGAAGGCGAATCTGTGACATTTGATGTTACAGAAGGCAACCGCGGACCGCAAGCATCCAACGTTGCTCGTCAGTAGACAATACACATTGTCCAAAGAGAGTCCCACTACGGGGCTCTTTTTTTGTTCTCTTCTTATACGAACAAAAAGCGCAGTAGCGCCGGGAGGGAAACGGCTTCATTTCGGTGAACTAATCCGTAAGAGATGGGTCTCGGGCGTGCTTCCTACAACCCGCTCTCTGGAGTTTCGTGGAAAGGGTGATTGGTTTGAGGACACTTTCTCTGAGCCGCACTGAACTGCAGGTAAGCGCTCTCTGCATGGGTTCGACGAATTACGGGAGTAAACTGAATGACACAGAGTCGTTTGCCCTACTCGATCAATATGCGGCTCCGTGCGTCTCAGATCGAAGCGGAGTGTGACAAGAGTCTGCGTCGCTTGCAGGTCGATACCATCGATCTGTTTTATGCTCACTGTGACGATCGACAGACACCTCTCGAGGAGACTTTGGGGGCGTTTGATAGCCTGGTCAAGGCTGGAAAAGTGCGTTATGTGGGTGCAAGTAATTATCTGGCTTGGCGCTTGGCAGAGGCAGACGCGGTCAGTCAAACCCATGACCTTGTCTCGTACTGCTGTATCCAACAGCGGTACACCTACCTGCGTCCTGTTCCGGGCGCCAGCTTTTCACCGCAGGTTGCTGCTAACGATGATCTGCTGGATTTCTGTCGTTCTCGAGAGATGACTATGCTCGCCTACTCTCCCCTCCTTACTGGGGCCTATACTCGCAGCGATCGTGAGTTCATGCAGCAGTATCAAGGGCCCGATTCGGATGCATGCATCGAAGCGCTTCGTCAAGTGTCGGTCGAACTGAATGCGACGCCCAATCAAGTTGTTTACGCTTGGATGTGGAGGCATACACCACCTGTAATACCCATTTTGGGTGTCAGCACCTCAGCCCAGCTTTCCGAGAATCTTGGCGCGCTTGAGCTGGTCTTGACCGATGATCAAGTCTCTCGCCTCAATCACCCCACTGCCTACTAGTGCCGTCCATGGAGGATGCCGAATTGTGAGACAGAAGTCATCGATGTTAGCGACACTCAAGAATCTAAAGGGGAACCCTAAGGCCTGTGTGTTTACAGAGCCTCTTTGGGGTATCCCCTTCAATCTGTATATGCCGTATGCTACACTTTACATGAGCAGTTTAGGCGTAACGGATCAACAAATCGGCTTTTTGGCAAGCTTGGGCATGGTGTTTCAGGTGATGTTTGCCCTCTTGAGTGGAGCGATCACCGACAAGCTTGGTCGAAAGAAAACTACCTTCATATTTGACGTCACATCGTGGAGTATCCCCTGCCTGGTCTGGGCTTTTGCGCAAGACTTTCGTTGGTTTGCAGTAGCGGCGGTTATCAACAGTGTGTGGCGTGTAACCATGAATTCCTGGACCTGTCTTTTGGTGGAAGACGCACAGGAGCGTCAGTTGGTGGATATCTGGTCATGGGTTCATATTTCCGGTCTTTTGGCTGCGTTTTTCGCGCCGCTTGCCGGCTTGTTAATCGCATGGAACGGTCTTGTTCCGACTGTGCGTATACTTTACCTAACAGCCTTTGTCTTGATGACAGCGAAATTTATCACGCTCAACATCTATGCCAAAGAGACGCAGCAGGGACGCATTCGTCGTCAGGAAACCCAAGATCAGACGATCATCCAGCTTCTTGC
>SLOG01000202.1 GCA_007132635.1 Limnochordia bacterium | reverse complement strand
TTTGGTCTGGCAAGAAGGGCTTGATCTGCAGCGGGACTATCCTATGCGATTTGCGTCATCGCTAGGTGTCGGCGGTCCTGCTGATTATTTCCTGCGCCCTCGCAGTCTTCCTGATGTACAAGAGGGGCTCCGTTTTGCAGAGGCAACCAGTTTACCCGTGACTCTCGTTGGTTACGGCACAAATCTGTTGGTTACAGACAAGGGCATTCGTGGTTTGGTTATCCAGCTGGCAGACTCTTTCGCCGCAGCGCGGGTAGAGGGGAACGAGATCACCGCCACGGCCGGATGCCTTTTCGGTTCGCTTAGTCGGCTTGCGCTGCGCCATTCCCTGACCGGCCTCGAGTTCGCCATCGGAGTCCCCGGCGGTCTTGGCGGCGCCTTATATATGAACGCTGGAGCCTATGACGGTGAGATTGGCCCACTGGTAAAGCGAATCGCGTGGTTATCATCCGATGGGGTAGGCATCTGGACTCGAGAGGAATTCTCTTATTCTTACCGTATGAGTCGTATCCAGAAAGAAAACGTTATCGTTACCGAAGCGGTGCTTTCTCTGCAGTCAGGCTGCAGTGAGGCCATTGGCGCCCAGATGCTTGAGCTCCAAGCTCAGCGGCGCGCTCGCCAACCCTTGGAGCACGCCAGTGCTGGCAGCACCTTTAAACGGCCTCCTGGCCGTTTCGTCGGGCCCATGATTGAAGAAGCGGGTTTGAAGGGGTTCACGATAGGCGGCGCTCAGGTCTCAACGAAACACGCAGGCTTCCTAATAAATACCGGCACAACAAAAGCCCAGGACTTCCTCGACTTGATCGCGTACATTCAGCACGTAATCCAAGACAGATACGGGGTCCTGCTCGAACCCGAAATCCGGATCCTTGGTGAACGTTAATCCACCCTAGTGCTGGCAAAGAAACCGTAGACTTCAAAGGTTATTCAGAGTCTGTGGCGAATATAACAAATGGTTCCACGGAGCCCGGGAGAGTGTTTGTTGTGTCTCTTTTTGTCCAGACGAGCGGACAGACCAGCACCTTCATTGAGGCGAGACGAGCGATTTTTGAGAAGGAGGAAGAATTATGGATAACCTGCAGGTCGGTACACTGATCCCCGGAAACGATGCATTGCGAGTGATCCCACAGATCATTCCTTACGGTTTTGAATGCTTTTCATTGACATTCTGGCAGACCACCGGTGATGTCAATCTTCCGGAGACCGCTAAGAAGCTAAACGACATGCTGGAAGACAAGGACCAGTTCATTTCGTGTTTGTCCGTGTTCGGCAACCCCTTGACAGGGCACGGCAAAAACGCCGACACGCTCGCCAGCTGGGAGCGCGCTATCGACAATGCTCAACTTTTCGGCACAAACCTCGTCACCGGTTTTACAGGCAGACTGGTGGATGAACCCATCGACAAGTCGATTCCGAAGTTTAAGGAAGTTTTTGGCGAGCTTCTGAAGCGAGCAGAGGACAAGGGCGTTCGCATTGCTTTTGAAAACTGTGATATGGATGGTACGTGGGATAAGGGAGACTGGAACATTGCGCACAATCCAACTGCCTGGGAGATGATGTTTGACGCGCTTCCTTCGGACAGCATAGGATTGGAATGGGAGCCCTGCCATCAGATGGTCAGTCTTATCGATCCCATTCCTCAGCTGCGCAAATGGGTAGACAAAGTCATCCACGTGCACGGTAAGGACGCGACAATCGCCTGGGATATCGTGCGCGAATACGGCATCCACGGACCAAAGCAGTTTGTGTGGCACCGCACTCCCGGATTTGGCGACTCCAATTGGGCTGATATCATCACCATCCTGCGTCAAAACGGTTATCAAGGGACTATCGACATTGAGGGCTACCATGACCCCGTTTACCGAGGCGAGTTAGAATGGTCGGGGCAGGTGCAGGGCCTAAAATACCTCAAGGCCTGCCGCGGGGGCGACTTCATCCCCAGTCCCAAATAGGAGGGAAACAGAATGGCACAGTTTAACATAATCCTGGCGGGCTGCGGCAGTATGGCCAATGAATGGGTCCGCTATACGAAATCCCGCAGTGATGCTTCTATAGCTGCTTTGGTGGATATCAGCGAAGAGAACGCCAAGGCACTAGCCGAAAAGCACGAAATGGATGTACCCATCTACCGAGGCATTACAGAAGCTCTTGATAGGACCAACGCTAATCTTGTCTACGACATTACGATACCGAAAGCTCATCGCGAGATCGTCACCAAAGCCATGGCGCAAGGATGTGCCGTGTTTGGCGAGAAACCCATGGCCGAATCCCTTGAGGATGCTAAGGCCATGGTTGAAGCAGCGCAGAATCTAGAGAAGCACTACTCTGTCATGCAGAATCGTCGCTACCTCAAGCAGATTCGTTCACTGCGTGAGCTCCTCGCCAAGGACACCCTCGGGCCGCTGGGATTTGTGTGCGCGGATTTCTTCCTCGGACCACACTTCGGCGGATTCCGCGACTTGATGGATAGCCCCCTTATCCTGGACATGGCTATTCACACCTTTGACCAAGCGCGGTTTATAACGGGTGCCGATCCTGTGTCCGTCTACTGCCATGAGTTCAATCCCAGCGGTTCTTGGTACAAAGGTAACGCTGCTGCAGCCTGCATCTTTGAGATGTCCGACGGATCAGTCTTCTGCTATCGCGGTTCGTGGTGTGCAGAAGGGTTTCCAACATCCTGGGAATCCGAGTGGCGCATAACCGGCAGCAAGGGTACAGCTCTCTGGGATGGAGCGTCATTGCCAACTTGTGAGGTCGTCGTCCCGAGCGACGAACAAGGCTTCAACAGCGAATTAGAGCAGATTCCGGGTAACGATACCTGGGACGGCCGCGAAGGCCATTATGGTTGTCTCGACGAAATGTTCGCAGCACTGGCCGAAGGACGGAAAGCCGAAACGGACTGTGCTGACAATATCAAAAGCATGGCCATGGTCTTTGGAGCAATCCAGAGTGCTCGCGAAGGCAAGAAAATCGCTCTCATCTAGGAAGGCGTTAATTTACTCCGCTTTTTCACGGACGAGGGCATCACAGAACCTCGTTTGCCTGTCATACATTAAAGGTAAACGAGGCGAACCGGCACTCGTCTAAATTGAGAACATCAACAGCCTTCGAGAGACATAACGAAGAGAGGACCTCACAGGAGGCCCTCTCTTTTTTGACCTTTTCAATCGGCTGTCGAACGTGACAGGATGGCCTTCGATTCCGGCGAGTCGGGTTGCTCCAACTCCTCGCGATAATGGGTGTGCAGCAGTTGGTGGGACTTTTCGCTTAACGGGTGCCCCAAAAATGCGGCATAAAGCTGCTGCACTGCTGGATTCTCATGCGAACCAGCGATGGCGGCCTCCCCATCCAAGGTTTCGATAACGTTTCGCCGAGCGTGCAGCCGCTCATTTCGTTCGTCTTGATCAAAGACTGTCGGCTGACCGCCTCCGTTGATGCAGCCGCCCGGACAGGCCATAATCTCAATAAAGTCCGCATCACAGGTGCCCGCCTCAACGGCCTCCAAGATCCGGCGGGCTTCTCCTAAGCTGCTGACGACTGTGACCCGCAGAGGTTTCCCATCGACCATTACGCTGCCATCGGCGCCAACCTTAACTCTCTCAGGGTAAGCCATGGACAGAGTCCGTGCTGCCGCCTGTGCAACCCCTCCGCTTCTGCCAAAAAGAACGCTGGCTCCGGACGACGCTCCCATGGGAGCATCAAACTCCTCGTCCTCCAAACGCGCCAGGTCGATTCCCGCCTGCCGAAGAAGTGCTGCCAGCTCCCGCGTCGTGAGTACAACGTCCACATCTCGTTGACCGCTTGCCTGCATTTCGGGGCGATCGGCCTCGTACTTCTTCGCAGTACACGGCATGATAGAGACCGTTTTCACTTGCTGAGCTGTAAGACCAGCCAATTCTGCATAGTACGTCTTGGCCAAAGCACCGAACATCTGCTGCGGAGACTTGCAAGAGGACAGGTGTCTGGTCAGCTGCGGGTAGTACTCCTCCACAAATCTCACCCAGCCTGGACTGCAGGAAGTGATCAACGGCAGGTTTTTGTCGGCCACTTTGGCCAGCAGTTCATGTCCCTCTTCCATTACGGTAAGGTCGGCCGTGAAGTTCGTGTCAAACACCTTGTCGAATCCAAGCTGCCGTAGAGCCGCCACCATGCGGCCTTCTACATTAGTCCCCGGCGGAAGGTTAAACTCCTCTCCCAAGGCTGTGCGAATCGCTGGAGCAACCTGGACCACAACATGGTCCTCTCCGTGCAGAAGCTCCCATACACGAGCCGTATCATCGCGCTCCGATAGGGCGCCCACGGGACACACCTGAATGCACTGGCCGCAGTACGTGCAGGAGGCGTTATCCAATGCCTCGGACCAGGCTGGCCCAATGTGAGTATCAATCCCTCGCTCAAGCGCTCCCAGAACGCTGGTGCTCTGAACCTCCTCGCACACGGCAACACAACGCCGGCAAAGGATACACTTGTTGGGATCACGTTGAATTGGCCCGGAAACATCCAGCGGAAGCCGGTCTGTGTCAATTCGAGGGGTCTGTTCAACGCGAAACTGCTGACTCATGCTCTGGAGTTCGCAGTTCTGACTGCGGACGCAGCTCAGACACTCCTGTGGATGCAGAGACAGGATGAGCTCTAAGTTCATCCTGCGAGCGTTCAGTACCCGCGGAGAATTAGTCCGTACAACCATTCCTTCTTCCGCAGGCAGAACACAGGAAGCCGGCAGATTGCGGCGGCCCTCAACCTCTACAACGCACATCCGGCATGCACCAATCTCGTTGATGTCTTTCAAGAAGCAGAGCTGAGGAATTTTCTTGCCCAACTTCTTCGCTGTTTCCAATACCGTAGTCCCGCTGGGTACACTGAGCTCTTCTCCATCTATGACGATATTAACCATATTTTCCACAGCGTTCACCTCTTCTGTATGGCCTGCACTGGACACTCCTGCAGACACACACCGCATTTTGTGCAGAGTTCGGTCACAATTGAGTACGGATTTCGTCTCTCACCAACTATGGCGTTCGACGGGCAGTGTCGAGCACAAATCCCGCACCCGATACAGGTCTCGGCCACTATGGTGTAACTGATCAAAGCTCGACAGTGGCCTGCCGGGCAGCGCCGCTCTCGGATATGCGCTTCATATTCGGAACGGAAGTTCTTGAGCGTCGACAATACTGGGTTTGGGGCGCTTTGGCCAAGTCCGCACAAAGATGTTTCCTGGATAAAGACAGCCAAGTCCTCCAGTTCCTCTATATCACCCTGCTGACCTTCACCGCTAACCAAACGCTCAAGAATTGACAGCATCCTCGTGGTACCTATCCGACACGGATTGCACTTCCCGCAGGACTCATCCCGCGTGAAATCCAGGAAAAAGCGGGCGATGTCGACCATACAAGTATCCTCGTCCATAACAATCAAGCCGCCAGAACCCATCATCGAGCCCAACTCTAGCAGCGTATCATAATCCATGGGTGTATCAAGATGGTCCTCAGTCAAACACCCGCCAGAAGGTCCTCCTGTCTGCGCCGCCTTGAACCGTTTGTTACCCGGAATACCGCCGCCAATGTCATAGATGAGTTCACGAAGAGTCGTACCCATAGGAACCTCAACCAATCCGGTGTTATTTATGTTGCCAGCCATAGCAAATACTTTCGTCCCGCGTGAGGCCTCTGTTCCGATTTTTGAAAACCACTTCGCTCCGTGCTGAATAATCGGGGGCACGTTGGCATAGGTCTCGACATTGTTAATGATGGTCGGTCTTCCCCAAAGACCAGCCACCGCGGGAAACGGAGGACGCGGACGCGGTTCGCCGCGGTTTCCTTCGATAGAGTTCAGCAGGGCCGTCTCTTCACCACAGACAAAGGCCCCTGCGCCCACGCGAACATCAAGGTCGAAATGAAAATCCGTGCCCAAAATGGCACTGCCAAGAAAGCCGTACTCGCGAGCCTGTTGCAGAGCCAACTGAAAACGTTCGACAGCTAGCGGATACTCAGCACGTACGTAGACATAGCCTTGGTCAGCACCGATGGCGTATCCAGCGATGGCCATGGCTTCAATAATCGAGTGGGGGTCACCTTCAATGATACTCCTGTCCATGAAAGCCCCAGGGTCACCCTCGTCTGCATTACAAACCACATACTTCTGCCCAACTGGTGCCTGGGCAGCAAAGTCCCATTTCCGACCCGTGGGAAAACCACCACCACCGCGGCCGCGCAAACCTGACGCCGTGATCTCCTGAATCACCTGATCTGGCGTCATGCCGTCCAACACCGTACCCAGCGCCATATATCCGTCTCTAGCAATGTATTCCTCAATGCTCTCCGGGTCTATGACACCAGTATTTCGAAGCGCGATCCGGTACTGGCGGCGGAAAAACTCCAAGTCCCGCATCTTCTCCGTGACTATCTCAGTGAGCGGTGCTCGATACAGCAGGCGCTCGACTACACGTCCTCGAATCAGATGTTCGTCAACGATCTGAGCGACATCTCCGAGGCCAAGTTTCTGGTAAAAAACCCCTTCAGGGTATACAATCATAACGGGACCAAGATCGCAGGTCCCGATGCAGCCAGTTTCTATCACTCGAACCTCTTCGCTTATGTCCCGCTCTCCCAGAATTTTTACCAACTCGTCACGAACATCCCGAGAGCGAGAGGACACACATCCCGCTCCAGCGCACACTAGAACATGAGCTCTATACATAAAGCGTACCTACCTCCTGTCTCTGCATCATCGATGGTTTACTGTCTACGATACTTCTCAATTAGCTCCGGAACTCTATCTGGTGCAAGCCTCCCATAGACATCATCGTTGATCGTCACAACAGGAGCGAGACCACACGCTCCGATGCACCTCGTCATGCCAATCGTAAATCGCTGATCGGACGTTGTCTCCCCCGCCCGAATGTGCAGTTGGTTCTGAAACGCTTCCAACACATCGGCAGCACCTCGGACATAACACGCGGTGCCCATACAGACACCGATTTCGTGCTCGCCTTTGGCCTGTTCGGTAAAAAACGAGTAAAAACTAACGACACCATGGACCTTAGCTGGAGATATTCCTAATTCCGAAGCCACCATCGCTTGGACATCCCTTGAGAGATATCCGTATTCCTCCTGAATTGCGTGGAGGATAGGAATCAGCGAACCGGGCGTATCGCGAAACCTATCGACTATCGTGTACACCTTATCTGCCACTGTACTACACATCTGTACTCACTCCTCGCTGTATGCAATCGACTACGGTTTCGCGCCCCGCGTCGTTGGCGGCCCGCAGCGATCATTTTGTGCTTGTACTCACAGTTTAAGTAGATATTCGCCGGCTCCTCCTGAAACCCTGCCGACTTTGACAATGTTTACACAAACTTATTGGCGGATTAACTATTCGCCGTAGGTGCTAAAAAGCCTGCAGGAAAAGCAATTCGCCTGACGAAGTTATGAAAAACGCTGCCCAAAGAAAGGAGCTCAGCTTTGCCCGAAGATCTGAAATTCGAAAAACTGCGTCTTCTGTACAGTTTCTCTCAGACGCTACCCACGGATCCCATATATGTGTTTGTTATCGGCCTCCTAGCAGGCCTAATCCATCGCGTGCACTTCGTACGCGATACAGCAGGTGCTCCCATCAGCGTCAAGCTTGTCAGCGCCCGCTCGTTGATCTGGCCTTCGCAAGGGTTCTCTGCCCTGGTCAACGGGGTGGCTGTGCCTGAGCCCATGACCTTAGCTTCTATCCTGGCTAAGGACGACACACCGATATGTGTAGAGCTGGTCCATCCGTTTGTGGTCCAAGACGAGGAGATCCAACATCTCTTCGCAGACAGCTACCTGGAAATCGCTGCCATGGGAGACGAAACGCTCCATTACAATGAAAAACGCACCGCCGAACTGCGTCAGCAGATCGACCATGCGCTTGACGTGTATAACGAATGCCAAGTTCAACTCCGACAGGATGATGGCAGCCGAAAACAAGAACTGCAGGCGTTTCTGGACATCGCGAAGAAGAACCTATCGCAGTGCAGCCGAGAACTCAAGGAGCTGGAAAGACAGCTGGACTAAGACGGGACTACAACATCGGAACCCTCAGGGTGAAGCAAGTCCCCTCTCCTTCCTGGCTTTCTACAGAGATCGTACCACCGTGTGCCTGAACAATCTCCCGGACGATCGCCAGGCCCAAACCACTACCCTGGTACTTGCGACCATTGCGTGCCCTCGATTGATCCAGTTTGTAGAACCGTTCCCAGATAAACGGTTTTTTGTCTTCGGGGATCCCGGCACCAGAGTCCTCCACCTCAAGGACCACAGAATCTCCGTCGGAAACAGCCCGCACAACAATCGAACTGCCTGCTTCACTAGCCTCTACGGCATTCGTCAGAAGATTCAACAACACCTGCTGTATCCGATGAGGATCCCAAACCACTGAGGGAAGGTTTGGGTCGGCCTTAACCTCCACATCCATCTTCTTCTCTCGCAGCCGAAGCTCAACGCTCTCCACCGCGCTGTCGATTAACTCTGACACATCCAACTTCTGGCGCTCCAGAGTAAAATACCCCGATTCGATCTTCGAGAGCTCCAGGACATCAGTTACCAACCGTTCTAGATACTTGGTGTCAGCAAGCATGATACGTCGATAGCGTTCCTGCGTTTCCTCTGCCACGTGTTCTTCCATAAGCTCCAAAAACCCTCGCAGTGATGTGAGCGGTACTCGCAGCTCATGGGACAAGTCGGATAGAAACTCCTTACGCAAATGCTCCAATCGGCGCTGCTCATTGGCCGTCCGCTCAATTTCTCGGGAGGCGTGGTTAAAGGCAGCCACCAGATGGTCTACCTCATTACTGTGTGACGGAGCCGCCAGTTGACTGTATCGCCCCTCAGCAATGTCCAAAGCTACACGTTTAAGCTGCTCTAGCGGCCGCGCGAACCCCTTCGCCATCGAGAGACTGACGAAAAAAACGAGTAAGCCGGCCATCGCTGCAGCCAGCAGAATTAGCCGCATGATGTTGTTGACAGTGGTCCCAATGTTGCCCAAGGGTGACCGCATGGCTAGGGCCCCAATAACTAGTGGTGCTACTACTGCCTCCTGATCCTCTTGTTCATCGCCGCGGGCCTCGCGGCCGTCGGCCGAGGGACGGCGGTCCAGCAGCGGCAGAACGATTAGAAGGTTTTGGTAGACTGGGCCGCGGACCTTTTTTGTAACATTGTTGCCAGCGAGTACATGCTGGATTTCGTCTTCCTGCAGGGTTAAGCGAGGGTCCTCCTGAGCCAGACGGGAACCCGCTACAATCTCGCCCAAGTCGTTGATGACCCATAGGTCGACTTTGGACGACTCCGCCACAGTATAGATCCGTTCGCGGATACGCTCGACATCCTCCCCTAACATATCGTCCTCAAAAAGGCTCACCATTCGCTCGCCTTTCTCGATCACTTCCCACTCGGCAACGCCAAAGTAATAGCGCTGCACCAAGTAGCCAAACAACATCCCGAGAACCAGCAGGGTGATGACCATGGACAGCAGCTGCATGCTCATCAACCGGACAAACACGCTGCGGCGACCACTCAACTTAAGCATGATCCATAACCTCGAAGCTGTAGCCAACACCCCAAATAGTTTTTAAACGACACGTCGCGACATCGGCTTGTTTCAGCTTGCGCCGAATGCGCTTGACGTGCTCATCGACGGTGCGGGTCTCGGACACAGAATCAAACCCCCAAACACCTTCCAGAAGCTGATCTCTTGTAAAGGTATTCCCCGGATGACTCGCCATAAAAGACAACAGTTCAAACTCCTTCGGTGTCACTTCAATCGGCTCGCCGCGAGCCAAAACCTGATATTGATCTTTGCGGATCACCAGATCACCGCACTGTATCTCCCTGTGATTCATCTGCTCACTGCGGGAGAACCGTCGCAAAACGGCCTTGCATCGAGCCACAAACTCTCGAGGACTAAAGGGCTTTGTAATGTAATCATCAGCCCCTAATTCGAGACCTAGCACACGGTCAACTTCCTCCACCTTGGCAGTCAGCATGATAATCGGCATGTCGTAGCCGCTGCGCCGAAGGTCTTGACATACATCCATGCCGTCGCGGCCAGGAAGCATCAAATCCAGAACGATAAAATCGTAGCGCCCTTGGCCAGCCTTCTCTAAACCTTCAGCACCGTCATGACTAAACTCCACGTGCACGTTCTGAGGCTCCAACGTAGCCTTTATGACCTCACAGACATGTTCGTCATCTTCAATCACCAATGCCCGTTTGTCAGTCAGCATAACTCCCTCACCTTCCACCTACAGCAACAATACGGTTCTCTATCCTCTATTCATCCTAGCATAACTCTCTGAGGCGTACAAACCCCGGGGTGATAGATCATCCTTAGCTACGGCACGTGAATGGGCCGTAGGCAGCCAGCTACGTTCGCCTAAAGTGAATAGCGCCCAGTACAAAATTGGTATCCACGAGTACATGAAAAGCGGGAAGAACACGACATATTTCACCGACGCGCGGGGAACTCGGTCCATAACGATAACGATAAAGGGTAGCAGGTACGGTACGGCCGGTAACACAACCGCCAGCATCGGAATCGTCTCCACCGCCCAGTTGAACAGCGGACTGGCGAATGTGCCGGGAAAGGAGAGACGGAGAACCGTGGCCATTCCTGCAAACATCAAGAAAGGCAGCTGAAACAGCCGAGCGCCGCCATCGAGAGCTGTCAGACTGCGATCACGCACACCTTTCTTAAGGAGATCAACAACATAATACTGCACGACAGCAAGCTGCCCGCGGGCCCAGCGAAGTCTCTGAATGCAGCTTGCCTTGAAGGACAATGGCTTCTCATCGTAGATGCGGGTCTCTGGAGCAAACGATGTCTTAATGCCTTTGAGCAGAGCCTGAATCGAATACTCCAAGTCCTCCGTCAAAGTACGTGTATTCCAGCCCACTGCCGTGAAAGCTTCTGCCGAGATGCACATACCCGTCCCCATTAGTACCGCTGAAAGGCCAATATTGGTACGAGACAACAAATTGAATCGGTCGTTGATCCAAAACATCATGGAGAACGTACTCGTTACCCAGTTATCCTGCGGATTTTTGGCATCCACATACGATTGGATGATCTGCTCACCCTGGTGTAACCGATCGTTCATAACTTTGAGAAAGTTATCTTCGACCAAATTGTCAGCATCAAAGACGACTGCGGCATCGTAATCAGCCTCATTCGACAGAAAACCTAACTTTTCGAATGCGTACTGCAGTGCATACCCCTTACCCTTCAGCTCCGAAAACCTCTCCAGGACCTGTGCACCCTGCTCACGAGCTAAGACAGCTGTCCTATCCTGACAGTTATCGGCCACAACTACAATGTCGTACAGATGCCGTGGATAGTCAAGGGACTCCAGATTCTGCAGCAACTGCGGAAGAACCGTCTGTTCATTATGTGCGGGAACTACCACGGCAAAGCGTTTGACTGCATCCCGGGGCTTCATACACTTCTTCGTGTACAGACCGACAGCGACGAAGAACGCGAAGTACAATGTATACGCAACGATCAAACTATCAACAAGGTAGTTCAGTGTATCCCACATAGTTCTCATCTCCCACTTTCAAGTCTACAAAGTGGGAATCAATCGGGTATAAAGCAAATGCAAACAAAATGCAAAAGCGCCCCAAGAAATCGGGGCGCTTGCTTGTCGTTGTGAAGAACCTGCTTAAAACAGACCGGAAATCTTTCCTGTCGAATCCACATCGATTTTCTCTGCCGACGGCACTTTCGGCAGCCCCGGCATCGTCATGATATCGCCTGTAAGTGCCACAACAAAGCCAGCTCCGGCAGACACACGCACGGTGTTAACCGAAATGGTGAAGTTTGTCGGGCGGCCGAGTTTTTTCGGATCATCGGACAGGGAATACTGGGTCTTCGCCATACATACGGGGAAGGCACCGAAACCCAACTTCTCGATGCGGTTTATGGCTCGAGCTGCAGCAGGCGCGAATTCCACTCCATTGGCTCCATAGATCTGTTTGGCGATGGCTTCGATCTTTGCCTTGATGGGCATCTCATCGGTATACTGATACTTGAGATCCGCAGTTCCGTCGTTCACGAGGCGGAGAACTTCTTGTGCCAGAACCTCGCCACCCTCGCCGCCTTTTGCCCATACCTCGGACAAGGCCACGTTCACACCAAGTTCACGGCATTTATCCTCGATAAACTTCAGTTCGGCCTCGGTATCGTTGGGGAAACGGTTAATCGCAACGACCGCGGGCAGACCAAAGTTCTTAGTGATATTCTCGATATGCTTAAGTAGATTTGGAATACCCTTTTCCAGTGCACCGATGTCTTCGTTCTTCAACTCATCCTTGGCCGCACCACCATGGTGCTTCAATGCTCGAATCGAAGCTACGATCACGACAGCTGATGGGCGCAGCCCACCAACTCGACACTTGATATCCAAGAACTTCTCAGCCCCCAGATCCGCCCCGAATCCAGCTTCTGTGACTACATAATCTGCTAATTTGAGCGCCATTCGAGTCGCCATGAGACTGTTACAGCCGTGAGCGATATTGGCGAATGGACCTCCGTGAACAAACGCAGGTGTGTGTTCTAGAGTCTGCACCAAATTGGGTTTTAGAGCATCTTTCAGTAGAGCCGTCATTGCCCCGTGAGCGTGCAGCATACCGGCTGTCACTGGTTCGTTCGCCGTCGTGTAGCCCACGACAATCCGTTCGAGGCGAGCTTTCAGGTCATCGAGATCGCGAGACAGGCACAGGATGGCCATGATCTCGGACGCCACCGTGATGTCGAAACCATCTTCACGAGGCACTCCATTGCTGCGCCCATTCAGGCCGTTGACAATAAAGCGCAGCTGCCGATCATTCATATCCATGGCTCGTTTCCACGTGATGCGACGGTTGTCGATATCCAAGTCATTGCCCTGCTGAATATGGTTGTCGATCATGGCTGCTAGAAGATTGTTAGCGGCACCGATGGCGTGCATGTCACCGGTGAAGTGTAGATTGATGTCCTCCATCGGTACAACCTGGGAGTATCCACCACCAGCTGCACCACCTTTGATGCCAAAAACAGGACCCATAGATGGCTCGCGCAGCGCGATCATAGTCTTCTTTCCTAGCCGATGCAGCGCATCGCCTACACCCACCGTGGTGGTTGTCTTGCCTTCGCCAGCGGGGGTCGGACTGATAGCGGTAACAAGGATCAATTTACCATCGGGTGTCTCCTGCTTGTCCTTCAGTAGGTTGTAATCAATCTTCGCCTTGTAGTTGCCGTACAGCTCAAGAGCACTGTCTTCTATACCAATACTTGACGCAATCTCTGAAATCGGTTTCATCTGCACACTCTGAGCAATATCAATGTCGCTTCTCACTGCCACATAAATCCATCCTTCCGTTTTGTGGATTCCGTTCTTAGTACTCATCCGGCATGTCGGCCAATTCGTCCATGCGAAATACAGGGCCGTCAACACAAACATAACGATGGCCAATATTACACTTGCCGCACTTCCCAACACCGCAGCTCATGCGCATCTCCAGTGTAGTGAAGATCCGCTGCGGCGAAAGACCTAACTCCCCGAGTTTTGTCACCATCGCCTTGATCATGATGGGAGGTCCGCACACCACTGCCACTGTCTCTTCCGCCTCGAGCGACAGGCTGTCGATAACCTGGTGGGGAAATCCGACGGCGCCTTCCCAATTAGGCTCCTCCCGATCAATGGTCAGCAGAACCTCAGTATCCGGCTGCTGCTCCCATTGGGGAAAGTCTCTTAAGAACATGAAGTCCTGCCGACTACGGGCCGCCAAAAGCATCTGTACCTTACCATATTCCTTTCGGCAGCGTTCGTCCAAAACCTCCATAATAAGCGGGCGCAGCGGAGCCAATCCCAAACCGCCGGCTACAAATAGCATGTTGTGTCCGCGCATAGCATCG
>SLOG01000125.1 GCA_007132635.1 Limnochordia bacterium | reverse complement strand
GGTTGAAGCCGTGGGCCCTCGCCTTTACGTTCTTAGTATTTTCCCTGTCCCTTCTGCTCCCACTAGGTGCCCTTGCCTACTGGTCCTTTCTTAGTATTGGGCAGGGCGCCCTGGATGCACGGTTCTGGGGTTTCTCGGCAAACAGCCTGACTGCTGCTGGCGGAGCTGCCGCTATCTGCACGCTCCTAGCCCTACCGCTCAGCTACCTTAAGTCTCGGTTTCCCAGCCTCACCACCCGAGCACTTCTTCGCATGGCCTATACAGGCTATGCACTGCCCGGAGTTATTGCAGCCCTTGGAGTCTTGGTTGTTTTCGAGCGCCATGTCCCGTTCTTATATGGAACCATCATCGTCCTCATAACGGCTTACGTCATCCGCTTTCTGCCGCAGAGCCTGCAGGCTCAAGATGCAGCCCTTGAAATGGTGCCGCCCCGCATGGACGAAGCGGCTCGTATCCTAGGGCAAACGCATGGACTTCTTCTTTGGCGCGTGATCCTACCGCAGATTTTACCCAGCGTTCTAGCAGGGGGTGCACTGGTGTTTGTAAGCGCGCTGAAGGAGCTCCCGGCCACACTCCTGCTCCGCCCAGCTGGTTTCGACACACTGGCTGTACGAATTTGGATGGAGTCCGTGGAGGGTTTCTACGACTATGCCGCCCCCGCCGGGCTGCTGCTGATCTTGGTGTCTGTGATCCCCCTAAAGCTTATCCTAAAACAGTATTAAGAAGGTTTTGAGTTTCTCGTGGGAGTGATAACCTTGGCCGTGCCTGCCTTCGAATTCCAGCAAGTTTCCAAATGCTATGCGAAAAACGAGCCCGACGCCGTCCATGAGTTCTCCTTTGCAGCGAAACCGGGAAGCATAACAACTCTCCTCGGACCAAGCGGGTGTGGTAAAACCACGACCCTGAGGCTGTTAGCTGGACTCGAACGTCCAGACAGCGGCACAATCCGTCTAGGCGGCACCACCACCGCGGGCCGGCATACTTGGATCCCGCCCGAACGACGGGGCATTGGCATGGTGTTCCAAGACTATGCCCTCTTCCCTCATCTGACTGTCGAGCAGAACATCGCTTTTGGGCTTCCGAAGCGCGAGCGTCAACGTGGTGCAGCAGAAGGCTTGGCACTCGTAGGGCTCGAGGGGCTGGGCAAGCGTGCCCCCAGCGAGCTCTCTGGCGGCCAGCAGCAGCGTACAGCCTTGGCCCGCGCCCTGGTGCGCAACCCCATCGTGATCCTCTTCGACGAACCCTTCAGTAACTTGGACACCGATCTGCGCACCCGAATGCGTCAGGATGTAGTGACGATACTCCGGAAAACACACTCCACAGCCGTATTTGTGACTCACGACCAGAAAGAAGCACTTGCCATATCGGATGAAATTGTGGTCCTGCGAGACGGAATAATCCAGCAGATAGGCACACCGAGGGAGATTTACCAATTCCCCGACACCGCGTTCGTTGCTACGTTTGTCGGCCAATCGAATATCCTCCCCGGCATTATGGGATACCGCAGTCTATCTGTCGAAACGGAAATCGGTACTATACCCTGTCGGCACACGCATGGTGCCCAGCCCGGCGAAGCCGTCACTGTATCCATTCGGCCGGAGAGCCTTGAGGTGGACCCGAATGGCCCGATCCGCGGCAGCCTCGTGCAAACGACGTACTCTGGCGAATCGATTGAGGCCGTACTACGCGTTCAGGGCCCTGATCACAGTCGCGACCTCCTGGTGCATATCCATCCCGAGCAGCATGTCACTGCAGGACAGTCCTTATCGTTTAGCGTGCTGCCTCATTTTACAGCGGTTATCCGAGGATTTGAGCCAAAGCAGCAACAGCCGCAGTGACATCGTCATCCGAGATCTCGTAGTGCAGGACTAGCCGTATGTTCTTTTCGTCTCGCGGCAGGGCCGCAACACCTGCAGATCGCCAAGCACTGAGAAGTGCATACGCCGAAAGATCTCCGGACAGGCGAATATTTATGATATTTGTAGCAACCTCATTCATTACAGTTAATCCTAACCCCGTCAAAGCATCGGCGAGACAACGAGCGCGCCGATGGTCCTCTGTTAGGCGCTTAGCCATGACCTCTAACGCATAGATGCCGGCAGCAGCAATAACACCCGCCTGGCGCATACCTCCACCCAACAGCTTCCGCCGCTGCCGTGCCTTTTGGATGAACCCACGGCTGCCAACTAACACCGAACCGACAGGCGCCGCAAGACCTTTGGACAAGCAAAACATTACGGAGTCGAAGGGTTCACAGAGTTCTGCTGGTTCGACATCTGCAGCCGCTGCGGCATTGAAAATGCGTGCTCCATCCAAATGGAGAGCTAATCCCCGTTCACGGGCATAGGCTGCGGTTTCCTGCACTGTTGGTTGGTCCAAGACGCTCCCGCCTGACGCATTGTGAGTGTTCTCCATACAAACTAAGGTTGTGGGAGGAAAGTGAATATTATCAGGACGCAGAACAGCGGCCAACTGCTTCGAGTCAAAGGTGCCGCGGCGGCCAGACACTAATCGGGGCATTAAACCAGCTACGCGAGCCGCTCCGCCTGCCTCATAGTTGAATATGTGGCTGTCGGCCTCCAAGATAACCTCATCTCCAGGAGATGCATGGGTCAAGAGCGCGACTAAGTTACCCATCGTGCCGCTAGCTGTCAGCAGCCCGGCTTCTTTGCCCAAGCGCTCGGCAGCTGCCTGCTCAAGCCGCTGGACAGTCGGATCCTCCTCAAATACATCATCACCAACCTCGGCCGCAGCTATAGCCTCGCGCATAGCCAGCGGCGGTTTTGTCACCGTGTCGCTTCGCAGATCAATCAAGGCAAGTTCCTCCTACGTTTTTTTCCTGGCAATAAGCCCTGCACCCTCAAGAATTCCCACAGCTCGGTCACTAACATTGATGGCAGCAAACCCTAACCGCAGAGAACCACCTTCCCCTTCCCGTACCCGTAGGATCTCTATGTCATCAATGTTTATACCATGTGATCCCAGCAAGGCGGCGACTTGACCTATCATCCCAGGCCGATCAGGGATGGTAACAACCACTTCATCCAAATGCGGCCAGTAACCCTTTAGCTTCCTCGGTATTGTGTCACGGACCGTCTTGGCATCAGCCAAGAACGTCAGGAAATTTTCGCCGTCTTCGGCACTGATTTCCCGTTCCACACGGTCCACCATAGAGCGATAGAGGCCGATAACCTCCAAGAGCTTCTCCTTATTGCTGAAGCAGATGTCACGCCACAATCCGGGATCGCCTGAAGCGATACGAGTTGTGTCGCGAAATCCGCCAGCAGCAAGCATCAATGTGAACGCAGACGTCTCCTCAACCAAAGCAGCCGTATTCACCAGCGAAGAGGCCGCAAGGTGCGGAAGATGGCTCACGGCTGCGACCACGAGATCGTGTTCGTCCGGATCCATAACGACGGGTTTTGCCCCGAGTTGACGGACAAACTCTGTCAGCCTCTCAACCACAGACCCGTCCACATCCCGTGTTGGTGTTACCGCATAGACTGCATTTTCAAATAGATAAGGATCGGCACCATTGACACCGGCGATTTCCGATCCGGCCATGGGATGGCCGCCGACAAAGGCTGCGCTCGAACCCAGAGCAGCCCTACATGCCTGCACAACTCGGCCTTTAGTACTGCCGACATCTGTCACTAACGCTGAGGACTTCAAATGCGGTTGGATCGCTGCGGCCAAGTCGATATTCACACTGATGGGCGCTGCCAACACAATC
>SLOG01000299.1 GCA_007132635.1 Limnochordia bacterium | reverse complement strand
GGATGTCGCCATCGCTGCGGGCGCTGATTTCGATTACACCAACGGTCAGACGGTCGCCGTGCAGGGGGCAGGTCTCTCCCCGGTGGAGCTAGGTGATCATTACAACAACACAGACTGGACGTTCATCGACGACACGGACGTTTGGGACATCACCCGCCTCTTCGCGGCGGGGAAGGCTAAGTATGAGACCGCCTACGACATCGGCAAACTCCCCCAGACACGCGAACGACGCCGAGTGGTGGGCGAGCACGTGGTGACGGTTCCCGATATCCTGAACCACCGCACCTATCCAGATACCATCTCGTACCACAAGAGTTCGTTTGATACGCATGGGTTCACCATCCACCCGTTCTTCACAATCAAGCCGCCGGATGAACGGCATACGATTTACGACGCCGACGTTCCTCTGCGCAGCCTGCTGCCTCGGGGCCTGCACCAGATACTTGTCACCGGTTTGGGCGCGAGTGCCCACCGTGACGCGATGCCCGTGATCCGCATGCAGCCCTGCCTTCAGAACCAAGGGTACTCCGTCGGCTATCTCGCTGCTGCGGCCACCCACCAAGAGATACCCATCCGCAGCATGGATATCCGGACCATCCAGCACCACCTGGTTCAGAAGGGTATTCTTCCTGAGCGAGTTCTGACAGATGAGGACAGTTTTCCGCTGGATGATGATGCCGTTACGGCGGCAGTGGCGAGTCTGCCGGTAGACTTTGCCGGCCTCGAGGTCGTCTTGGCGGCCGAAGACCGTGTGATGCCGCTGCTGCAGCGAGCCCTTCGCGAAACCGAGAAGCCAGACACCAGAAAGATCTACGGCCAGGTTCTCTGTATGCTGGGGGACAGCCAAGTCGTCGACCTGGTGCGGCAGGTGGTCGAAAGCTACCATGAGTGGGATGAAGGGTGGGAGTATACCGGGATGGGTCAGTTTGGCCGGTCCATGAGCACTCTCGACAGTCTCATCATGGCCCTCGGCGAAACCGGGCAGCCCGCTGTCCTGTCCACTGTCTTGGCCAAAGCTCGGCAGCTTAAGGCCGACGACGCTTTTTCCCATTTCCGAGCGGTGGCCTGGGCCTGCGAGCGCATAGGAAGTGCGGCCTCGGTATCGGTCCTGCAGGAACTCCTCGCCTTGCCGGGCCTAGCAGGCCACGGGGTCACGACCTTGCGCCAAGCCCGCGACACGGTTCTGCCTGACACCCAGGATGTCACGCAGCGCAACGCTGTGCTCAAGGAGCTGCACTTGGCTAGAGCCTTGTTCCGCTGCGGGGACAAAGACGGCCACGGCCGGCGGATCCTCGAGTCCTACGCCCAGGACCTGCACGGTCACTATTACCGCCATGCGTCCCGCGTGCTGGGGATACAGACGGCACAGCAGAAGAGACGAAGCAGTTGGGACTGAAACCACATCCCATCGCTTTATGGCGGCTTTTAGGCAGGATTCAGTCAGCAAATGGACAAGATTCTCAGTGAGGGGACGAAACTCTATAATCTATCGCAATTACAATCATCGTTAGGAGAAGTGGGCGGGGGTCCGTGAGAGGAGGTGAGGGAATGGCTCGAACCGGCACGTTATATGTCCTAACAGCACCAGGGGCGGCGGCAGGAGTTCGCTTGGAGTACAGCACTAAAACTCGGCACCGTGCTGGATCCTTGTTTCGGCCACCGGGGGAGTCGCGCAGTTTTCGGATTGCCGCAGCCTTTTCCTGCTCCGGCGGGCTGGAGGCTTGCCAGCGCCTGGAGGCTCTACTCGAGCATGTAGCGGTTCAAGGTGACGATGGCACTTTTCCCATGACACCTACAGCCGCAGCGGTCTTTGTCGAGCATTTCCTGGTTCTCTACGAAGCGCGGGCCATACCTGTTAACCGCGGCGATGATGTCGCACTGGCTGAGCGCCTTTATGAGGCGGCAGAAGCCGAGACACCGCCGGTGATCGATGAAGAATTGGAGGATGCCGAGGAGGAACCCGGGGGACTTACAGGTTGGCTGCCGTGGGTTCTGGTCTCCCTGTTGGTGGGATCCGTCATCGGGTTTGCTGCCTATGGAGGAGAGTTCGTCATGCCGTCGCTTCCTGCCATCGAGATGCCGCGCTGGGCTTCTTTGGTTCAACCGGACCGGTCGCCAGAACAGCAGCCAGCTCGACACACCCCCCAACAGGATACAGGGCCTGAGGCATTCCCCGAGGACCCGCCGCCAGCCCTGGCTGATCTGGCGGAGTTTACTGGATCCATGAACGAACACGAAGAGGATCAGACAGAGGAATTACTCTTCGAACTGTCGGACGGGGCCTTCGAAGACCTGGAGGCTGCTCTAGCGGCAGCAGACTTGGACCTGAGCCCGGACGCGAGTCCGGACGCAAGCTCGGACGATGACGCCGAAAACGGCGAGCCGACGTCCGATGAAATAGCTGAAGGGATCGACACACCGCCTTTGCCGCCCGAACCAGCGGCAGAACACGTCGATGAAATGGGTGATGTGGCCGAGACAGCCGAAGGACTCGAGTCTGCCAGGAGCGAATCGCAACCGCCTGCGCCAGCACCCTTAGAACCCACAGTATTTGCGGATGCAGCTCTGGAAACCGCCGTCCGGGACCAGTTGGGTCTCGCATGGGACACCGGGCTGACCGACGAACACTTAGCGTCCGTCGTGACCCTTGACGCCTCGGGCCGAGGTATTCATGACTTGACGGGGATCGAGGCGCTTACTCGGTTGCAGAACTTGACGCTGAATGACAATGCCATCGCTGACATCAGCCCGTTGGCCGCAATGCCGCTGCTGCAGAACGTGTCCTTAGACGGCAACGCCGTGACGGACGCCAGTCCGCTGTCCGGGGCGCAGTTTCTTCGGGGGCTGTCCCTGCGCCGCAATCAGCTGACGGATGTGCAGTTCGCCCAAGAGCTACCGCGCCTGACTCGTCTCGAATTGGACGGCAATGCGGTGACGAATCTGCAGTTTACGAAGGCGCTGCCGCGGCTGTTGATGGTGTCGGCGGCGGACAACGCCATAGCCGACATGACGCCGCTGCTGGAGGTGCCAGGCTTGATCAGTGCCGACCTGCGGCGGAACACCATCGCCGCACTGCCCGTGAGCCAGCTGGCGGCGTTGGAAAGCAGCCCGTCGCTCGACCTGCGAGGCAACCCCCTAGTGGGAGGCGCCATGCAGGAACTCCGGGAGACAGCGCCCAACGTGGCCGAACAGTTGCACACCGATTAACTTCGCGCTGTCGCGTGCCACAATCGCGTGCCACAATCGCGGGTCGCAATCGCGGGTCAGACCCGCGACCAGTTTTTTCCAATCGCAATCGCGGGTCAGACCCGCGACCAGTTTTTTCCAATTGAAACGGGGAGGAACGCATGGTGAGACGCCAACTGCTTGTTCTGGTGCTTGTCTTATTGGTTGGTATTTCCGCTCAGGCTTGGGATGGCCACGATATGATCACGACTCACAGCCTACAAGATCTAGGGGTTCTGCAGCTGGCTCTGACCGAGACGGAATATGTGTATGGTGAACTCGACCTGGACGAATATAATCCGGCTTTTGTATTGGAATTTCGCCATCCCGACCTAGATGAAGTGTCGGCCCTCGAAGTTCTCTCCGTCTACTCCTCCGAACCCGACTGGGACTTCGACAATGACCTTGACGTTCACTGGCTCCAGGCTCTCACCGGAGGCAGCCAAGGCTGGCGACACCAGCGCTACACGCTGCTTGGGGGACTCATTGTACTGGGCGAAGCACCCCAGCGAGC
>SLOG01000413.1 GCA_007132635.1 Limnochordia bacterium | reverse complement strand
GACCGGATTAAACAAGAGCCGACAGCACCGTCGTCCGAACAATGATGCCCAGGAGTCTGTTCTCCTCACCAATGACGGCGATCGGATACTTCGAATCCGTGGCCTTGGCAATTAGATCCTGAATATAGGTTTCGGGCTCGGTCGTAAAGTAGTCTTGACGAAGGATATCCTTCAAAGACTGTTTTTCCTTCAGAGCTTTGATGGCATCATCAATAGTAACGATCCCTTGAAGCCGCCGATCACGATCCACGACATAGACGCTGGAAATCCCATTGTCGCGCATCTCGTTGATAGCCACCTTGAGACCCGCGTTGACAGAAGCCAACGCTGTCGGCCTTACCATGACATTTTCGGCCTGCAGAACTTTCGATCGATCAATGTCTTGGACGAAATTCCGGATGTACTCGCTCTTCGGGTTCTCCAGGATCTCTTCTGGGGTACCGATCTGTTCAATCACTGCGTCTTTCATAACAGCGACTCGATCGCCGATCTTGAATGCCTCGTTAACATCGTGGGTGATGAAGATGATGGTCTTCTTTAAACGGGATTGGATTTCGAGCAGTTCGAGCTGCATCTCTCTTCGTATAAGCGGATCCAACGCGCTGAAAGGCTCATCCATCAAAAGAATATCGGGATCATTGGCCAAAGCCCGCGCAAGACCCACGCGCTGCTGCATACCTCCGCTCAATTCATTGGGGTACTTCATTTCCCAGCCCTTCAGGCCCACAGTTTCAATGACCTTTTTTGCTGCCTCGAGACGCTCGTTCTTCGATACGCCCCGCACTTCAAGACCGTATTCGACGTTGTTCAGAACTGTTCGGTGCGTCAAGAGTCCGAAATGCTGAAACACCATGGCGACTTTCTGCTGACGAAACTGCCTGAGCTGATCCTTGGAGTACTCCAGGATGTTTTCGCCATCAACGTAGATCTCACCCTGCGTCGGCTTGTTCAGCAGATTCAGGCACCGAATCAGAGTCGATTTCCCGCTGCCTGACAGTCCCATGATTACAAATGTCTCTGCCTCGTCCACGGAGAAGGATACGTTGTTCACACCCACCGTCAAACCGGTTTTCTCCAAGATCTCGTCCTTGGATACCCCTTCTGCCAGCAGCCTCAGCGCGGGTTTGGGATTCCCCCCGAACACCTTGCTTAAGTTCTTAACCTTCACTTTTTCGCTCATTTATCATTCACCTCATAAGAGTCGGTTTGCTGCCTTGGTGATTCAGCTTCCAGTTCGAAAGCGCTCTGAGAAGCCCTGGGTCATCCGATCGATGATAATCGCCAAGATAACAATGCTAACTCCAGCCTCGAAGCCGGCTCCAGGACGAATCTGGTTAATTGCCACCAGCACCTCTTCACCGAGGCCGCCAGCACCGATCATGGACGAGATGACCACCATCGCCAAAGCCATCATTGTTGTTTGATTGATCCCTGTCATGATAGTAGGCAGTGCCTGAGGCAGCTGTACTTTGAAGAGCAGCTGCATGGGCGAAGAACCGAACGACGTGCCTGCCTCCACCATGGCCTCCGATACACTGCGGATGGCTAGGTTCGTCAGTCGAATGACTGGCGGCAACGCGTAAATGGTGGTTGCAAACACGGCCGGCACCGTACCTAGGCGGAAGAACATCATAGCCGGAATCAGATACACGAAACTCGGCATGGTCTGCATGGCGTCCAGCACAGGCCGCAGCACGGTCTCAACTACCTGGTTATAGGCCATGAAAATACCCAGCGGTATTCCGATGGCTAACGAAATCACTACCGAAGTCAGGACAACGGCCAGCGTCGTCATCATATGGACCCAAAAGCCAAAACTGCCAATGATCACGAGCAGCAGACCATAAATAAGTCCCGAAAGCAGACTTCGCTGCAATCTCCAGCCAAGGACAACCACAAACCCAATGACAAACCACCAGGGAAGCCACTGAAGAAAACTGTTTACATTAATCAAAAAGCTCAATATGATAAGCCGAATGACGTCAAAAACCCCTTGAAAATTGGCCAAAAGCCAATCGATCAAGCCGTCCACGTATTGAGCAGCATTCCACTGTATACTTTCTGGGAAGGGACTCAAGAAGACTCTCCTCTCTGTCGGTAAAACGAGAGAATGGCTGGCCCAACGACCAACCATTCCGTCCGCTACTGGCGTGCAGCCTTTACTTTTTCGCTGACGTCAGTTGGTACCCATGCAGTCCACAGATCCTCATGGGCCTCCAAAAACCAATCTACAGCATCATCCAAGCTGGCGTCTACTTCCTCAATTAAAGCCAGAGCGTCACTGGTAATCTGACTGCTCGTCGTGTAGTTTTCGAGAAACTCCATAACCTCTGGCGCTAACTCGGGTAGTTGGGCGTAAACCGCAACGACAACATCGTTGGGTTCAAACTGGGTAACCGCTTCGCCATCAACCAGCGGAATTTCTAACCGGGTTAGGTCATACAGACCAGTGATCCAAGTCGGCTCCCAGTTGTAGCCTACCCACGCCTCGCCGTTATTAATGGCAGTAACCAGCGACGTATTGAGCGCTGCCTCTGAACCGGGCCGAAAGTAATTGTAGGTCTCGTCTAATCCTAACCCTTCAAAGATAAACTGCAGTGTGTTGTCCGCTTCCCAGCCGGGTATCGAACCGTAGATCCGGCCTTTGTTACGATCTTCTGGATCTTGGAAGACTTCCCAATAGTCCGGTAGATCGGCGATAGACCGAAGCCCCGGGGCCATAGGCTCAATACCACGCTCAGGATCACCTTCGATAACATATGTCGGTACATACAACCCCTGAGCATTGTCATCGAAGTTCACAGATGCCTGAATGACCTCGCCTGCATCTAACGCTTCTGAGTAGGCTTCCCAAACACTCTCGATCCATAGCTCGCTGTATATATGGATATCGCCACTGATCAAACCCTGCAGCGTAGCTGGGGTAGACCCCATGGTAACAGACGTCTCATATCCGTAGCCGTCCTCCAGAATGGCAGCAATCACACCGTTGTGGAATCGAATGCTGTCCCAGCCTGCGTCAGCCAAGACTATCGTCTCAAGCGTTTCTTCATCCTCGCCCAAGCATCCCGTCAAAGCCACTGCCGCCAACAAGCCCAAAATGATCCAGCCTGTTCGCTTGCGCACGTTCTTGTTACGTATCCAATTCATGTACTGTGAAATCCTCCCCGTTGTTTAAGTCATTGGGACCGCCTGCAAAAACGGCGGCTTCTCAGCAAGTCCTGTGTTAGGGTACCAAACAAAACGCAACCCGTCAAGCCAATCACTTGACAGACTGCTTAATGGTTTCTTGACATATTAACCGATCTACGATCATCGGATCCAATCTAGTACCGCTTAGTTCTTCCAGTTTCTGAAACGCAGCCGCGCCTAGGAAGGCGTTGGTTTTCTCCGTTTTCTTACAGACGAGGGCATCACAGCACCTCGTTTACCTGGCATCTAAGGTAAACGACGTGAGCCGGCACTCGTCAAAATCGAGAAAATCAACAACCTTCTGGACGGCCGCCATAGTGGAGCACGTCAAAGGCATCGGCAGCAGCCACTATGCGTGCCAGCAGCGGAATGTCCTCACCCTTAACCCCACGAGGGTACCCAGTGCCATCCCCGTTTTCGTGAATCGAGAACACGTCGTCCGCCAAATGGGACAGGTGATTGGACGCTGCCAGAGTCCGATATCCGGCTTCCGAGTGTTTCTGCAACTCCTGCCTATTTTCTTCGCTCAACGGCTCGCGTGTGTTCGGGATATCT
>SLOG01000309.1 GCA_007132635.1 Limnochordia bacterium | reverse complement strand
GCTTGTATGTAATGACTGCCGGACCAGATCTTTTAAATGCCGTAGAACCTCTAACCCATGTTGAGATAGACCCGGACGAAGGAATAGTGCAGGTTGAAAATCCACCCATAAAGTTAAATATTGATCCTATTCCATCTTTCGCTAAAGAAATAATTGATAGTGGAGGCTTATTGGACTATGCTTTAAAAAAGTGAGATTACCTTGCCTTTTTATAAAGGAGAGCTGACTTAATGCCCAAGTATAATATCGCCTGGATGCCTGGTGATGGTGTTGGAAAAGAAGTCTTGGATGCAACCAGAATAGTGCTTGATAAACTGGCTTTTGATGCAAATTATATTGAAGCAGAAATTGGCTGGTCTTGTTGGGAAAAGTATGGGGATCCTTTACCGATGCAAACTATAGAAGCCCTCGAAAATAGTCATTGTGCCATGCTTGGTGCGATTACCTCTGTTCCACTTGTTCAAGGTTACAGGTCACCCGTTATCAAAATGAGGCAATACTTTGATTTATTTACATCTATAAGGTCTGTTAGGTCTTTCAAGGGGAACCCACTTAATTTTACTGAATCATTGAATCTTGTTATTTTTCGTGAGAACACAGAAGGCTTATATAAAGGAATTGAATTTCCCAAAATACCTGATGCTTTAAGAACTTTAGATTCTGATGACCCCCAGTATTCTGCCTTAAAAGAACTTCCTGATGATGCTAGTATTGCGTTAAGAGTTATTACCCCAAAAGGATGTATGCGCATTATCAGGGCAGCTTTTGAATATGCCAGGAAGCATAACAGGGAAAAAGTGACTTGTATTCACAAAGCAAATGTTTTAAGAGTAACTGATGGTTTGTTTCTAAAAATTTTTAATGATATAGCTTCAGAATATCCTGAAATAATAACAGAAGAACAAAATGTTGATGCAGCGGCAATGTGGATGATTAAAAACCCTTCTTCATACGATGTGCTCGTCACGACCAATTTATTTGGGGATATTCTTTCGGATGAAGCGGCACAGTTGGCTGGTGGCTTGGGATTTGCTCCCAGTTCTAACATTGGTGATACCAAAGCAGTTTTTGAACCATCTCACGGTTCTGTTCCTAAATATGAAGGAAGAGGAATTATAAATCCTATTGCCAGTATATTGGCAGCGAAAATGATGCTAGAGTGGCTGGGGGAAGAGGATAAGGCCAACCGTATTGAAATTGCAGTTTCTAACGTGATAGAGGAAGGCAAGGTAAGGACTAGAGATATGGGTGGTACCGCTTCAACTAAAGACATGACGAAGGCGGTAGTATCAAATTTATAAACAACGATGGAACATTGTGATTAATCAAGTGAATTGATATGATTTAATAAATATTGTTCGTTGGACCAATTGAATAAGAGGGAGCGTTTTGTAATGTTGACAGATATAGCAAATAAAGTTTTTAAAACTGATGTTCTAGTAATAGGCGGTGGATCAGCAGGTTTGCGAGCAGCGATTGCAGCGAGAGATGAAGGTGTGGACGTTACTTTACTGGCAAAAGGGAATATTCCCGGTGGGGCCAGTGTTATGTCTGCTTTTTTTGCCGCTGCAATGGGTGAAGAATCAGGAACGCCACAGGAGCACTTTGAAGATACAGTGTTAGGTTCTGCTTACCTTTGTAATCAGAAGTTAGTGAGAATATTAGTTGAGGATGCTCCAAACAGGATCAGGGAGCTTGAAAAGTGGGGCATGCTTTTTGCGAGGGATATCTCTACCCACTACATTGCTGTTAGAGAAGGTGGGCACAGGTTCCCAAGACTTGTTCATGCTGCCGGAAAAGGATCCGGTAACAGGGCCCCTCATGTTTTATTTGAACAAGCCCTGGCAAGAGATGTAGACTTCCATTTCTTTAACTTTATAACCTCCCTGATTCAAAATGCTAAGGGAGAAGTTATTGGGGCCACAGCGATAGATATGAAGACAGGTGAATTCATTTTTGTGCAGGCCAAGGCTACCATTATGGCTGCCGGTGGAACTTCCAAGATCTATAACCGTGGTGCCTGTGCCCGTCTTAATACGGGTGATGGTTTTGCAATGGCCTTAAAAGCCGGAGCTGAGCTTGCCAATATGGAGTTTATGCAATATATACCGCTGGGAATTATTTCAAAAGGAAGTGCTGACGGTTATACTCTTGGAGGCACTCCTAAAGCCAAGGAGGGTTATCTTCTAAACTGCCAGGGCGAGCGTTTTATGACAATATATGATCCTGTCTGGGTGGAGAAAGCGACCAGAGCGAGGGTGACAGTCTCTATTGCCATAGAGATAAAAGAGGGTAGATGCGGTAAAGAAGGCGGTGTAATGGTAGACCTGACCAGGATGACATCTGAGGAAAAAGCCAAGCGGCTTAAGTACCAGCCGTATTTTCCTTTCTGCCTGAAAGAGATATATGGTGAGCAAGTGGGAGAGTTCCTCGAACCTTATGAAGTCAAACCAACCGCTCTTTTCCAAAACGGAGGAATAAGAATGAATGAAAAAAGTGAAACAACCCTTCCCGGCCTTCTTGTAGCCGGTGAGTCTTCGTGTGGAATTCATGGAGCTAACAGGTTGGGTGGAAATGCCTGGGCAGAAAGCCTGGTGTTTAGGAAAATTGCAGGAGAAGTAGCAGAAAAAAAAAAAAAAAACATTGATTTTTCAAATATCGATGACGCACTTTTAAATGAAGAAAGGGAAAGAGTATTTGCTCCCTTAAATCGTAGTAAAGGCCATGCGCCCGGAAAGCTTAAAAAACAAATCCAGGATCTAATGATGGAGGATGTAGGGCCACTCCGTAATGAAGATGGACTTAAAAATGCAATTCAGATATTTAAAGAAATTGAAGGAAAAGCAAGTGAACTCACTGTAAAGAGCAGATCCCAGATCATGAATAACGAATGGATGGAATCATTAGAAATAGAGAATATGGCAAAATTAGCGCGTGCTATAGCTGAAGGGGCATTATTTAGAACTGAATCTAGGGAATCACATTACAGGGAAGATTATCCGGACAGTTTTCCTGAAGGCGATAATGAAAACTGGGCGGTTGAAACTGTCATAAAGTTGAAAGATGATAGATTCACCATTCATAAAGATCCGGTTAAATATGAAGAAATAAAACCTGGAGAATTCGAAGTCAAAGAGGTTGATGTCCCATATCAAACATACAGAGCGTAATATTATATCTATAGAAACGAAGGGGAAATAAATAAATGAATGTGCCGCAGATTTTAAAAGTTAAAGTGTATCGTTTTGATCCCAGTATGGACAAGGAACCTTATTTTATGGATTATGAAGTTCCTTTTCAGTTCGATAAAATGAAAATATTAGATGTTATTCGCTATATCCAGGATGAGCTTGATAGCACTTTGTCTTTTACCTGGGACTGCAGGCTGTGGAATTGCGGTCTGTGCGGTCTCTCAGTAAATAAAAGGCCTGGCAGTGCCTGTCTGGTAGATGTAAAAAGTGTTGCACATAATGGAATGCTTCTGATTGAACCGTTGCCCAACTACCAGGTTGTCAAGGATTTAGTAATTGATAGAGAAGCTGAAGTCGTGCAAATGAAAAAAGTAGGCATTAAATATGACAGGCATAATGGTGAGTTTTCCCTGGATAAGATTCCTGAGGAAATGGACCCTGAGAAAGTAGCTTTTTTCCGTGATTGGTATTTAGCCTGTATTGACTGCCTGGTATGCAATTCTGCCTGTCCTTCCTTTAAGGACAATTATGAGTTCATCGGCCCGCATTTAAGTGTGAG
>SLOG01000330.1 GCA_007132635.1 Limnochordia bacterium | reverse complement strand
GAGGCAAGTTTGAACTCTTCTTCGAAGTGGACACAGGTTTTGCCGAGTGGATTCCCACAGCTGAACTTGTCATTGAGCATCTGCTAGACGTCGGCTTCAATGCCAGCATGCGCCAAGTGGCACCAGCGCTGCGGGGTCAGAAGGCCGGGGCCAACGAGTTGATGGCGACCATCGGCCAGACCCAATCCTCTTGGTGGATGCACATCGCCGACACGTACTTGCCGAGTTACCATGGCTATGGGCGGTTGTGGAACCTGTGGTACCACTCGGGAGGAGAAACCGGTGAGGAGCCGCCGGAGTGGATGCAGCCTATGTACGAGTTCCATCATCGAGCCCGCGCCATTCGTCCCGACTCCGAAGAGATGCAGGAGCTGACCGAGGAGTTTCGGCAGTGGTACTACGAGACCATACCTGTCTACCACATCGTTGAGGAGCAGGCAGAAGTGATGATCACGTCCAATAGACTCCGGAATATCGTTGACGAGGGCGATGCTTGGCCGACCGCCACGTACTTCACGTTAGAGCAGGTTTTCTTTGTCGACGAAGAGTAATTGCAGTCCAGAGAGATTAGGAGGATGACAGATGCAGCAGTTCAATGGATTAGGAATGAACTTGGGTACGCTGTCGCTGCTTGCTGACGCGAAGACGCGTTCCATTTCGGCGGAGAATCCGAATGGTGAAAAGGCGGGTGGTGCGAGGGCGGAAGCAGATCCCAACGGGCCCGCCCGCGAACTGGGCAAAGGGTGGAAATGCCGACCATGTGTTGATGTGCCGGCCCAAGAAACCTACACCCTTGCGGACATTGAGGGGCCGGGTGCGATACAGAGTATGTGGTTTGCCGGTTATGTCGGGCGCGACCTGATCCTGCGCTTCCACTGGGACGATCAAGAGCAGCCGGCGGTGGAGGTCCCGCTCTCGGATTTCTTTGCCACACCCTACCCCATGCAGGAGCGGCCCCACGCCGGGCCGTTCGCCCAGATCAACTCGGTTCCTGTGGCGGTAAATCCCAACCGAGGACTTAACTGCTTTTGGGAGATGCCGTTCAGAAAGCGGTGTCGGATTACCGTGGAGAACATCAACCCGACCAAGGGCCGCATGTGTTTCTACCAGATAAACTATACACTGACCGAAGTGCCGGAAAACGCCGCGTACTTTCACGCGCAGTTCCGCCGCACCAACCCGCTTCCCTATGGTGAGGAATACACCATTGTCGATGGTATCCAGGGCAAAGGCCACTACGTAGGTACCTCCATGGGTTGGAGCATTAACAACAACAGTTGGTGGGGCGAAGGGGAGATCAAATTCTTCATCGATGGCGATGGCGAATACCCTACCATCTGCGGCACAGGTACGGAGGACTACTTCGGAGGTGCCTTTAACTGGGATGTGGATGGGCAGTACACGACCTACTCAACGCCGTTTATGGGCATGCCGCAAGTGCTGCGGCCCGATGGTACGTATAAGTCGCAGCACCGTCACGCTCTGTACCGGTGGCACGTTATGGATCCGGTGCGGTTTGAGGAGGATCTTCGTATCACCATCCAAGCTCTGGGATGGAGGGAGGACGTCCGGTACTACCCGGGAATGCACGATATCTGTTCGGTAGCCTACTGGTACCAGACCCTTCCCACAGCTTCATTTCCGAAGCTTCCGGATCGCAACGGCTTGGAGATCGTGTAACCGGCAGCACAATTTCGCCCGTCGCTAGTTGACAGAGGGGAGGACACTCCCCTCTGCGCGGCGAACATTCTGTCAAGTCCGGTCTCGGCCGACAGAAAGGGCGGGGTGAACATGCGAAAACTGATCGTGTGGTGGTTGATCATCTTCGGTGTCATTGCTGTGATTGCGTTCGTTGCCGGAGGCATCGAAGCAGTTGGTGGTGTAGGCGTCGCCGCTGTGATTAGTTTCTTGATTATGGTCAAGCAGATGTCATCGCAGTGGAGCGGCGTGGTGGAGGACATTCAGGAGAAAGAGGTTCGGGTTGGAGGGGACGAAGAAAGCGACGGCCGTATTGAGACACGGTTGATGGCATCAGTACGCTTGGATTCCGGGAAAATGAAGAAGGTAGAGGCGGGATCTAATTGGCGTATCGGTGACCGTGTAGTGAAGGAACGCGGTAAGGCTACTGTGGAGGTCAATCCTACATAATTTCGGATCTAGGAAGGCGTTGATTTTCTCCGTTTTACTATGGACGAGGGCATCACGCCACGCCGTTTAACTGGCGTTTTAGGTAAACGGCGTGAACCGACACTCGTCAAAATCGAGAAAATCAACTGCCTTCTAGACAGCGAAAAGGACACCAGCCATCGGGTTGGTGTCCTTTTGTAGCGGTTGGTGCGCCAAAGCATTTCCTCGCCGCTTTACCCAGAGCCTGCGTAGCTTTCGTAGGCCTCCAGCAGTGCTTCCGCGTTCTCCAGGGGCACATCGGCCTGGATGTTGTGAGCTGTACAGAGGATGCAGCCGCCCGCCGGTTCGAAGGTACCGATGCGCTGCCGGACCTCATCCTTAACGTCCTGCGGTGAGCCGAAGGCCAGGGTCTGCTGAATACTGATGGTGCCGTGAAACACTATATCTCTCCCGAACTCCTTTTGCAGCGAGGCAGGATCCATGCCCTGAGCCTCGGGCTGAATGGGGTTGAGTATATCCAGCCCCATATCGATGAAGTCAGGAATCAGGGGGCGGATGGCGCCGCACGAGTGGTGCATGACTGTCAGATCGTAGCGTTTAGCCAGATCGATAAAACGCTGCAGATTGGGCTGGAAGAAGCGCTGCCAAGCCGGTTTGTTGACAATTAGCCCCTGCTGCATACCGAAGTCATCACCCATCATGAAGATATCCAGATTCCCCGCGGCCGCCTCAAAGACCCGACGGTTATACTCGAGATAGAAGGCGCTGACCCTCTCCAGGATGGCTTCGAGCAGCTTGGGTTCGCAGATTGTGTCTTCCAAGACCGTCTGGACCCCGCGTAGGTACATTCCTGCTTTGAGCTGCGAGGTGCGATTTAGGCGACCGCCAGAAAAAGCAACGGCGTAGCCCGCGTGCTCCCGGCAGTGGTCGGCAATCGAAGAGTAGTCAAACCAGTCAGGGTCGGGCCAGTGGCCATAATCCTCCACCTCGGCAATGCTGTTTGCGTCCTGGAGTGGATGTTCAACCACATTGGTGTACGATACGCCGCTGGCTGTCGTGTACGTTTTACGGCGGACACCCCATATGTCGCGTCTGCTCCCGTCAGAGAAGGTCTCCAAAGGAGGGCCAATATAGTCGGCTCCGGGGATGTAGCGCAGATCAGCATGGGCCTTTTGCCACAGGAACTCACGGCTGATGCCGAACGACGTGCAGAGGCGCTTGACCATGTCGTCAGCAGCCCAAAAATCTAGGGGCAGTCGATCGAGGCTCTTCCTTCCTATGGTGCGACGGATGCGTGTGCGGCTGTCCATCGGCTCAGCGTCCTTCCTTTTTTGGCCAGATGGGATTGGACCAGGCGATACGGCCGGTAGCGTCTTGGCACTCCAAGCGGACATAGTCCATGGATGGGGTGATGTCAAAGGTGGCGTCTTCCAAGGGCCCTGTGTCTGCCATGATAACGCGGCCAGCGGGGCCATTGGAAATCAAGTTGATGCGCTGACACGGAGAGCAATATACTGTGATTTCGTCGTCGTTCCACTCGATCTGATGGATTTTTGGTCCCTGTGTTGCAAAGAACGCGCCGGTTCGAATTGCGGCCAAAATCGCAGGTTGTGTTCGTTCGACGGCATTG
>SLOG01000278.1 GCA_007132635.1 Limnochordia bacterium | reverse complement strand
TCGTGTGTGTGACCTTGGACAACAGTCCACCCTATCCGCCAACTCTCATCATTGAAGCGGCCATGCTCTGGAATCGGCCAGGGTGTCTGGCGAAGGAAGCGGACAAGCTCACGGCCCTCTGCCCCGAACGCGAGATACATGTCTACACGACGGCAGCGTGTCGCGAAGAGCCCAATATTGCTTCTCAGAGCCCCTTTCTGGCGGTGCCGCTTCAAGGATCAATAGGTGTCTCTACGGGGCGATATCGGTCCCTGAGTGAGATAAGAGAGGTGATCGCGCGGAATCGAAAGGTTCATGAAAACCGCAAAGCAGAGTTCGGTGAACTGAGTGAGGCGTACAGCGCTATGCAGAGCTGCATGGCGTGGGACACGATCTATGAGCCCAAGAAAGACCGGGTGGTTACTCCTGTCAGCCGCATCTGGAATATCGGTTGGGGCGGTTGTGTTCTGTTCTGCTGGGACACCTATTTCGCTGCTTATATGGCAGCGCTGGACAGCCGTGAGCTGGCCATGGCCAACGCGATTGAGATTACCCAAGAGGCCGTCTCCGACGGATTTGTGCCCAATTTCGCGGCCGACGAAGGCCGGAAGAGCTTTGATCGTTCGCAGCCCCCCGTCGGATCTCTAGTGGTGCGTGAGGTTTACAGACGGTATCCAGAGCGGTGGTTCCTAGAACTGCTGTTTCCCCAACTGTTGAAGTGGAACACCTGGTTCTATGAAAACCGCCAGATTGAGCTGGGCCTCTTGGCCTGGGGTTCGAACCCGTATCCGGTGCGCTTCGGTTCTCACTGGGAGACAGCGGGCGTGGGTGATACGTATGGGGCTGCCCTGGAGTCCGGCTTGGACAACTCGCCGATGTATGACGATGTTCCGTTTGACAAAGACCGCTGCCTGTTGGAGTTGGCCGACGTGGGTTTGACGAGCCTCTTTGTCATGGACTGCAGTCCCTGTGGGTGCCGGACGAGAACGCGTTTCTCAACAAACGTACGGATTCCCAGGAATACAGCCGGCGGGTATCGCCGACAAACTTCTATGCCCTGTTGAGTTCGGTGGTGCGTCCAGAACAGTGCGAGGGTATGCCGACCAGGATTATTGGCGTGGCCGCATTTGGGCACCGATGAACTTCCTTGTGTATCTAGGACTGCGAAAACACGGCTTGGACCAAGCAGCTTCGGATCTGGCCAGCCGATCGACTAAACTGCTCTTGAAGGAGTGGTCGTCTCACGGACACGTTCACGAGAACCACTGCGCGGACACGGGGGAGGGATGCAATCGACATAACAGTGATCGGTTTTACCATTGGGGTGGGCTTCTGTCACTGATTGCCTTGATCGAATCGGGCTGGTTGGACGGCTGGGAAACACCACTTTCTCCGTGAGGAACGATGAATAAGGAGGCCATTGACATGCGAGTTAGGTATTGGGTGCTTGGTCTGGTCCTGTTTCTAGTCCTTGGCGGTTCGAGTGCGGCACAAACGTACAGTGAGGCACCTATGTTGAGCCAATTGGTTGCGGACGGACAGCTTCCGCCGGTCGAAGAGCGCATTCCTGTCGAACCCTATGTCGTAAAACCCGTAGAAACAATCGGCCGTTACGGTGGCACCGCACAAACAGCAGTGGTTGGGAGTATCCGGGGTCTTGGCGATGACACCATGATGATGTCGGCCTGGGCGGATTTGATTCAAGCGGCACCTCGGGCTGCGGGTTGGGTACCTCATCTGGCCAAGTCATTGGAGGCGTCGGAAGACTATGCGACCTGGACGCTGGAGCTGCGCGAGGGTGTGCGCTGGTCTGACGGGCATCCTTTCACAGCTGAGGATTTGATGTTCTGGTACGAAGACATTCTGTTGAACGAGGACCTCACGCCGACGGTCGGTATTGCGTGGCGGGCTGGAGGCGAGGTCATGGATTTCGTTGCTCTGGATGACTATACTGTGGAGTTTCGGTTTGCCGAACCAAAACCGTACTTTCCCGGGCAGTTAATCCATCGACGCTGGGGAGCTCTGCATCCCAAGCACTATATGATGCAGTTTCACCCGCACTATGTCGACGAAGCCGAACTGAAGGCGATGGCTGAGGAAGCCGGGTACGACCATTGGTACCAGCTGTTTTCGTTTATGGGCAGCAAGGTAATCAACACTCCGCTGAACCCGGATCTGCCGACCTTGGCTTCGTATGTTCTGGTAAGCCTGACGTCCGATCGGCGGGTCTACGAACGGAATCCCTACTTCTGGAAGGTGGACACGGCCGGCAACCAACTGCCGTATATCGACCGAATTGAGACGACTTTGGTGGCGGATGCCGAAGTCTATCAGGGCATGGTCATGTCGGGAGATCTCGATTTCGCCGCGTTTGCCACTGGCATACAAAACTTCCCAATGTACAGGCAGTTTGAGGCAGAAGGCGGCTACCGGACCATTCTTTGGGACAGCGGTCATGGCAACGAGGTCATCTATTTTCCCGCCATGACCCATCGTGATCCAGCCATGCGGGAAATCTTCCAGGATGTGCGGTTCCGCAGGGCGCTGTCTTTGGCCATCGACCGGGATGAGATCAACGAGATCATCTACTTTGGACGAGGGACACCCATGCAGTACACTGTGCTTCCTACCAGTGTACACTATCGCCAAGAGTTCGCCGATGCCTATGCGGACTATGATCCGGATACGGCCAACCAGCTTTTGGATGATATGGGCTTGGATGGGCGGGATGGCGAAGGTTTCCGCCTGCGGCCTGATGGCACCAGGCTCCGTTTCACCATTGAGTTTATGCCAGGCGAAACCGATAAAACACCCAATGTCGAGTTGGTGACGCAGTATTGGCAAGAGATCGGCATTGACGTCACCATGGAGATCGTTTCGGGTGAGCTTATCTGGCAGCGAGGACCGGCTAACCTGCTGGATGTAACGAACTGGCATGGTTCGGCCGAGAGCGACCTTCTGTTTCCAGTGGAGAACAACTTTATCATACCCATCGGGACGTATGCCGCGAACATCAACTTCATGGAGTGGGCGCGGTACTACGTGACAGGCGGCGAAGCCGGGGAGGCACCTCCGGAACACATCGCTCAAATCCTCGACTGGTATGACCAGGTTATTGTGGAGAGCGACCCGGCGGTTCGCGATGAGTTAGCGTACAATATCCTCCACGCACAAGCGGAGAACGTTTGGGCGATAGGTACCATCGGTCAGGCCCCCTATCCGATCATTGTGAATAAGGATCTGCGTAATGTACCGGAGGATGGATTCTGGGGATGGGAAGCTCAATGGACCTGTAATCGGGATCCTGAACAGTTCTTTTTTGACCGGTAGTTTTTCTAGGTTGTTCAGAGACGCAGTGCAGGTACCCAGGCCTTTGGGTCTGGGTACCTGCGCGGCTTTATCAATGCAGTGAGCGGGAGGTTTGTCGCATGCAGCACCTCTTTTTTCTCGGTTATATCGGATATCTTCTCTTGATCATCTCGATTGTCTTCTTCGACCGAAAGAAACCGATGCAGCGGTTTGGCTGGCTGCTCCTGCTCACCTTCTTACCTGTCGTTGGGCTGGTGCTTTACGCGTTTGTCGGCAGCGAGCGCTTTATGCACTACCGGCAAGAGCGTATTAGGACTCGCCATGAAAAAATCCTCCAGGCACTCGAAAAGCTGGTGTATCCGGTTAAGGATGGAGTCCACGCGGGAACGGCGTCAAAGCCGTTGGTTTTCCACAAGTACTATTGCGACAGCGTTCTAACCGCAGATAACAAAGTCGAAATGATGACTACAGGGGCAG
>SLOG01000396.1 GCA_007132635.1 Limnochordia bacterium | reverse complement strand
GTTGATGCTGTCCGCGGGAATGCTGAAGATAGGGGCCATATTCATATGCCGTAGATAGTGATCGAAGTTGATCGTGTACTCGGAAAAGCGAAGTGTTCCGCCATACTGGCCAATCTCTTCCCAAGGAAGCTGAACAAGAGGATTGTCAGGAAGGCGCTCCTCCACCGGCGGCAGCTCCCCGGCAGTCACTCGTTCCTGAAGCCCTGGAGCCTCGTTGAAGCTGGTTATCGTGGTTCCTGTAAGCCTTTCGTACTCATCTAAGTTGTAGTAGTAGCCGAACTCCAGATCGGCCCAAGGCTGGCCGAGAACACCGGCAGGACCCATCACAAGCAGAGTGAACGCGCAGATTAGACAGAGTACTAGGCGTGTCTGCGTAGTCATCACGTTGTCCTCCTTATCAGTCGCGTGTCCAGCAATCGCCATGCAGCCGTTCGTAAAGCATGCTTGATAGGCATCACCACCTTTTATCTGACCGAAAGCCAAAGAACAGCCGAATCTGAGCTTCTATCGCCTCCCTCGTCTCTTCGTCACTCCACATAACCTCGCTGGCGCAGATAGCTGATCTCCTGTTCATAGTAGGTCTCGACGTACTGCGGCTTCACATGCGGTTCGAGCGTACAGACCCCGGAGTAATTATCGTCTATCAGCGATAGGCAGAGGCCATCAATGTTGACGGCGCCCTGAGGCAGCACCGGGTAGTAAATGCGATTTGGAGCCAGATGCCCGCCAAACGGAGCCCCCTTCGCCTCCGCCATATGCCCCTGGGATGGATCGTACAGGCAGCCGTTTTTCAGATGGACATAGCCGATGCAATCCCGCAGAACAGTGTAACCCCAAGGAAAAGCCTCCTGGCCTGCATGATAGAAGTTGCACGGATCAAAATTGACCAGAAATCTATCCGAGCCAACCGTGTCAACGATTTTCCGCATGCCCTGGGGAGTTCCGGAGGCGTCATGGGCTTCTGGCTCCAAAACCATGGTGACGCCGAGCTCCTCTGCTCGCTGGACCGCTGGTTCAAGCACGCCCAAGAACCGCAGAATATCTGCATCATGGCCTTGGGCGAATTCTGCGCAGTAGTGGTTCACCACAGCCGTACCGAAAGACGCGGCTATCTCCAAACAGTGGATCAAACTCTGCGTATACGCATCGGGATCAGCCGCAAACTCCTTGGAGAAGGCACCGGGCATGGTAACACACGCCACCTCAATCCCAAAGCTGGCGAGCTGGCGTGCAGCCCACTCCACATCCCGGCCCTCGTACCGATGGTTTTGGTAGGGATTGTCCGCCCCTTCCTTCAGAGGGATATTGTCTGGCCACAGCTCAATATAGTGGACCTGGTGCCGAGCCAGTACCTGAAGAATCTCGTCCAGTGACTTTGTCCTGCCCAATGCCTGACCCGAAATGCCTAGCTTCAAATCCTCTCCTCCCTTCGTCCGCAGCCAGCGTTTCCGCTGGTCAATCGGCAACTCGCACGACGACCTTAGTTGTAGTCTCCGGGTTTTCCTTACAGCGCATAATGCCGGAATGGACCTCCTCGAGCGACACTATATCTGTCACTAAGGGCTGCAGCCGAATCTCATTGTGCCGCACCCAATCCACCGCCTGGCCAAATAAGGCCCGGCGAATCGCCAGGGAAAAACGCCGGTCATCCGGGTACACCTTTTCCAGGAAATGAGCCAGCCGTATATTCTTGGTAATGACTCTGGCTGCATTGACCCGATGGTTGACGTCTTTTACAGCCACGTGCAGGCCGGACAGCCGCCCTCCAGACTGCAGAAGCTCTACACACACGTCATAGGCCGACAGGTCCGCCGATTGGTCCAGATCAATGCAGACCAAAGCCACATCGATACGCGGCACCCTGGCCTTGACCGTCTCGACTATGTCCGGCAGAGAGAGCTTATCCGTGCAGATGGCGTGATCGGCGCCCAGCTGTTCAGAGAGCACGGTGCGACTCTCGATTAAATCGAGAGTCGTAATAGAGTTCACCCCGATGGCCTTAACCAGCTGCATCGTCGTCAAACCCATGGGCCCCTGGCCTACAATGAGCACATTGTCGGTCGTCTTAAGCTGCGCGGGATAGGTGAGTCCAAGAAACGCGCCGTGAAACATCTCGCACAAACACGCTACCTCCGGCGACAAATCATCCGCTTTGGCGAATACATCATCTTGGATCGCGAACTTGACATATTCGCAGAATGCACCATTAGGAGAGTAGAACACGATCTTCTCCCCGCGCCGGACACAGTCAACGTCCGCACCCAGCTCGACAACTTCCCCGAAACACTCGTGTCCTGTCACTTGAGGATAGTGGTCATGATATCCGTGAAAACTGCCGTTAAGTATATGCCAGTCCGTCGCGTTGCATATAGACCCCGATATAACTCGCACCAAGACCTCAGACGCACCGATCTCGGGGATGGGCATCTCCTGAACCTTAATCTCCCCCGGCCTTGTCACCACTGCTGCGCGCATGGATTTCGACACCTTCACTCCTCCATTCTCTGCTTCCAGAGTCTGTGCTGCTGACCCTCAGCTGACATTCACGATAACTTTCAAGAAACGATTCGGATCGCTGCGTAGCTGCGCCAGCGCACGAGGTACGTCTTGAAGAGAAACCTCCTCGGACACCAGCGAAGCTATGTCGAGCGTTCCGTCCCTTATCATGCGCTGCGCTTCATAGATCATCTGTGTCACTTGCTCCATTGTTGTCTGAGCACAAGTGAGGCTCGCACCCTTCCTTTGAAACAAGAAGGGGTTGAAGCGGCGCCCGCTAGGGGGGTGTCCGTAAGTCACGAGGCGCCCTCCCTGCCTGAGCGTGGCGATTGCCTTGTCCAGTGTATCCTCCTGGGGACTCACATCGTCACCCATCGCGTCCATTACTATGTCTATTTCTCCCACTGCACTCAAAACTCGGGTGGCCGCATCCGGGTTGAGCGACGTATCAACAAGATCACACCCCAGTTTTGCCCCCATGTCGCGGCGCATTGGGTAGAGATCCCAGCCGACAACGGCCTCCGCTCCCAAGGCCTTCAGCCACTGGCTCATGACCAATCCGCTAGGGCCCAAACCGAGAACAAGAACGCGGTCGCCCTTAGACACAGATGCTGTCGATACCGCACGGCCGGCCGCCGCCACCAGCTCCAGAATCGGCGCCTCCCTGGGAGAGAGCCAATCCGAAACCTTGGCCATTCCTACGTTGCTTGGATTCACAACAGCATACTCCGCAAAAGCCCCTAGACTAAACCACCACGTGACGGCCTCCCCTTCTCTGTACTCCTGAACGTGCTTGCCGCACGCCTCGATGTGACCAAAGGGTTCATGGCCGAAAACCAGTGGTGTGGGATAACCCTCCTTGCCATCGAAAATCTGTGGATCCGACCCATTGCAGAGCGCAGCGCTTCTCATCTTAACCAAAATTTCATCGTCTCCGCAGCCTGGCTTTGGGATCGACTGCAGCTCTAGCTTACCGGGTGATACCAGCACCTGTGCAAGCATCTGTACCAACTCGACTCACCTCCCAGATATCAAAACCCCTCAGAAAACGGTTCGGAAACAACAATGTCTGCTCTGCGGTGTTCTGGCGATACCTTTAGTTCTAGGACTCGCGTCCCGCGCACCTTTCCTTCTAACCAGGTCTTGTCCGGTGCATGAAGGCGGAAATCAACATCCCACTCCGGCGGCCAGGCGGGACAGAGATGCAGCTCCCGACCCTTCGCCTGCAGAAGCATTTCCTGCAGAGCGATCATGGCCACGCCGCCATGGTTGTGGTCCGGAGGGTGATCGG
>SLOG01000251.1 GCA_007132635.1 Limnochordia bacterium | reverse complement strand
CCAGTTATTATCCCGCGGCGGTTGCAGCCGGTTGGGGCGAACCGACTTGGACCGGTTGGCTGGCCGTACCTGTGGGGCTCCTGTTTGCCGGGGGTTCGGTGCTGGTCTGGCGCTTCGGCCTGCGGCATTATCAGAGTACGGGCAGTTGACTGCAGCCTGTTCTGCCTTTTCTAGAAATTCTTGACGGCGCTATGGTTAACCGTGTATACTATAGGTAATAAAATAACTCCTTCAGGGCAGGGTGCGATTCCCGACCGGCGGTAACACACGTCACGCGTGTGAAGCCCGCGAGCCGCGCAGGCGGTTGATTTGGTGCGATGCCAAAGCCGACAGTATAGTCTGGATGGAAGAAGGGTAGATCGTGCTGCGCTGCAGCTCCTGCTTGGTTGTGTGGGGAGCGCTCGTCGTCAGCCATTGTTCTGTACTATGCCCGGAGGAGACTCCGGGTTTTTCGCGTTCGCGTTTGGAGGTGAAATATTGGCTGCTCACTATATGCGGCGCTGCCTGCAGCTGGCCGCGCAAGCTCAAGGAATGACATCACCCAATCCTTTGGTGGGCTGTGTGATCGTCCGCGAGGGAAAGGTAGTCGGGGAAGGGTACCATCAACGGGCTGGTGAACCGCACGCCGAAGTCCACGCACTGCGCCAAGCCGGGCAGGCGGCTTTGGGTGCTGACCTGTATGTCAACCTAGAGCCTTGCTGCCACTTCGGCCGCACGCCGCCCTGTACAGAAGCTATTCTCCAGGCTGGAGTGCGCCGGGTTGTCGTCGGCATGCTGGACCCGAATCCTCAGGTGGCCGGTCAGGGTGTAGCCCGCCTGCAGTCGCAGGGTGTGGAAAGCGAAGTCGGTGTCTTGGAGGCAGATTGCCGCCGCCTCAATGCCCCTTTTGTCAAGTTTATCACTACACGAACCCCGTATGTTCTCTGGAAAACTGCTGCGTCCCTCGATGGCCGCGTGGCGGCTGCCGGAGGCGACGCTCGTTGGGTGACCGGGCCGGAGGCTCGTGCCGAAGTTCACTCCCTGCGGTTGGCGCTGGACGCTGTCGTGGTCGGCAGCGGAACCGTTTTGGCCGATGATCCCGAGCTGACTGTCCGGCCCCTCCCGGCAGAGCGCCAGCAGCCGGTTCGGGTTGTCTTGGACGGTCGTGGGCGGGTGTCCGGCAGTGCTCGGGTGTTGGCCGCTGGGGCACGGGTTTTCTGGGCCGTCGGTTCGGACGCTGACATTTCAGCGGTCCAGGCAAGCATCGGAGGCCATGTGCATGTCCTGCGCAGTCCTACCGAGGATATCCAGCTGCCTTGGGTGCTGGAGCGCTTAGGGGAGGCGGGAATTACCTCCGTTCTTCTTGAGGGAGGCCCGCGCTTGGCCACCGCCTTCTGGCAGAACCAGCTGGTGGACGAAGTCCGTTGGTATGCTGCCCCCAAGCTGATAGGCAGTGACGGGATACCTTCCGTCGGGGCGTTGGGCTATGCGGCCATGGCTCGCGTAGGCAGCCTGCGAGCGGTGAGCTGCCGGCTGGTGGGGGATGACATCTGCGTGCAAGGGTATCCGCCCTGGAGTGAGGAGGAGTAGCCGTGTTTACGGGTATTGTTGAAGAGATTGGTCGCATTGTAGGCTGGCAGGAGAGTTCGGAGGTGTGCCGACTAACCATCGGCTGTGCAGCAGTGACCGCTGACGCTCGTCAGGGCGACAGCATCGCTGTGAACGGCGTGTGTCTCACGGCAGCTTCGGTTTGGCAAGACGGGTTTACGGCAGATATCCTGGTGGAAAGCCTGCGTTCTACAGCTTTGCGGTTACTGCGGGTCGGTTCACCGGTCAACCTCGAACGAGCGCTGGCTGTGGGCGGCCGTCTGGGCGGTCATTTTGTCACCGGCCATGTGGACGGTGTCGGGCGGATACAGATGGTGACTCGCGAACGCAATTCCCTGTGGTACCGGCTGGAGATCCCCGAACCACTGATAGCCTACCTGGTTCCGAAGGGGTCGATTGCCGTGGATGGGACTAGCCTGACCATTGCGAGTCTGCATGCTGGCGGCTGTACGGTGAGCCTCATACCCCATACCGCAGACGCCACAGTGTTGGGACGCAAGGGACCGGGGGATTCCGTCAACATCGAGACGGACCTGCTGGGAAAATATGTCTTTCGCAAGCTGCAGGCGCCGGGCAAACCAGCCGAACCAGCCGAACCAGCCGGTCAGGCCAGCAAGAGCGCCCTGACAGAAGAACATTTGCGGAACTTGGGTTTCTGAAATAATAGAGGAGGACATACCTATGTTTGCATCGATTGAGCAGGCCTTGGAGGCTGTGCGCCGAGGCGAAATGCTGCTGGTTGTGGATGATGAAGACCGCGAGAACGAGGGCGATCTCGTCGCCGCTGCCGAGTTTGCCACACCGAATGTGGTGAATTTCATGGCCGCGCAGGGCCGCGGGTTGATCTGCGTGCCTCTCACAGAAGAGCGGTGCCGCCAGCTGCGTCTGCAGCCGATGGTTCAGGAAAACCGAGACCCTATGGGAACCGCCTTTACCGTGTCTGTGGATGGGCCGGAGGCCACTACGGGCATATCTGCCCATGAGCGCGCCGCTTCGGTGCAGGCCCTCATTGATCCCGAGACCGCACCGGACTCGCTGCGTCGGCCGGGCCATATTTTCCCGCTGATGGCAAAGGCCGGCGGTGTCCTGACCCGCGCGGGCCATACCGAGGCGGCCGTGGATCTGGCGCGGCTGGCAGGATGCCGTCCAGCTGGGGTGATCTGCGAGGTGATGAATGATGACGGTACGATGGCGCGCCTTCCCCAACTCGTGGAGTTTGCCAAGAAACACGGCTTGCTGATTGTCACCATCAAAGACCTGATCGCCTACCGGACGGCCCATGAACGATTGATCGAACAAGTGGCGGCCCCCAAACTGCCAACCCAGTGGGGCGACTTCGTCGCCTATGGGTATCGCAGTGCTATCGATGGAAAAGTCCATGCTGCCTTGGTCTGCGGTGAAATTGGCGACGGTGATGACGTGCTGGTCAGGGTGCATTCGCAGTGTTTGACTGGCGACGTGTTTCACTCGCAGCGGTGTGATTGCGGCGAACAACTGGCGAAGGCCATGGAGACCATTGCGGCCGAGGGGCGCGGGGTCCTGCTGTATATGATGCAGGAAGGCCGCGGTATCGGGCTGGCCGCTAAGCTGAAGGCCTATGAACTCCAGGAACAGGGCCGCGACACGGTGGACGCCAACCTCGAGTTAGGTTTTCCGGCGGATATGCGGGATTACGGTATCGGGGCGCAGATTCTGCGGGATTTGGGTGTGCGCACGATGCGCCTGATGACCAACAATCCCCGGAAACTGGTGGGCTTGGAAGGGCACGGACTATCTGTGACCGATCGGATTCCGGTCACTGTACGCCCGAATGACAACAACGCCATCTACCTGTCCACCAAAATGCAGCGGATGGGGCATCTGTACTAGACATTGCTCCCCAATACGGGGGCCAGAGAGGAGAATGATGCTGTGAATTCGATTCGTGTATTGGAGGGTATGCTGCGAGGGGAAGGCCGCCGCATGGGTATTGTGGTCAGCCGGTTTAACGACTTTATCACCGGCCGGCTCTTGGACGGAGCGTTGGACTGCCTGCGCCGCCATGGGGTGGAGGATCAAGACATCACGGTGACATGGGTGCCAGGGGCGTTTGAGATACCCATGACAGCGAAACAGCTGGCAGCCAGCGGACAGTTTGATGCGGTGATCTGCCTCGGTGCCGTGATTCGCGGCAGCACCCCGCATTTCGACTACGTGTGTG
>SLOG01000446.1 GCA_007132635.1 Limnochordia bacterium | reverse complement strand
TTTCGGCGGCGTGATCGCCGGCTGCCATGCCGGAGGCCCATGCCCACTGCAGGTTGAACCCACCGCAGTCGCCATCCACATCCAAGACTTCTCCGGCAGCGTACAGACCGGGAACTAGCCGCGATTCCATAGTCTTCGGATGGAATTGGCGGCAGTCGAGTCCGCCCGCGGTGACTTGCGCGTGCTTCCAAGGCAGTGTGCCAGTGATGGGGATGGGCCAGTCCATGCACAAATCAACCAAGGCTTCGATCTGCTGCGGTTTCGCCTGAACGGCCGGTTGGCCGACGGGTACAAGGCCGACTTCCTTAAGCAGCACACCGACCAATGGTTTGGGCAGAAGCCCCTGCAGGCAGAGTTCCGCTGGTTTGTCGGGGCAGAGGTAGAATTGGGTGAAAAGCTGTGCCTGTACATCGTCGCGGGACCATCCCGGGAATAGACGGAGGTGCAGTGTGGCCGGTTCCGGGTGATGAGTACCCCAGCTGCGGCTGAGCTGCAGGATGGGAGGACCCGAGATGCCGTAGTCTGTGAACAAAAGTTCGCCGTCTTCTTCTCGCAGTGTATGATCATGGACCGTGACGGCGGCCGCGCCGTTCCATTTGACGCCTCGCAGGGCTTTTCTATGTGGGAAATCAAGGGTTAGCTGCACCAAGGCGGGAAAGGGTTCGATCAAGCGGTGCCCGAGGGCCGCGGCTAGGCCGTAACCGCTGCCGTCGGATCCCAGCTGCGGACTCGCCTTTCCGCCAGTACACAGGATAACGCACGACGGGGTGAGGGTGGCTCCGCATGCTAGCTGGACGCGCAATCCCTGGTGCGTCGGGGATATAGCCTGAACCCGCGTGTCGGTATGAATCTCGACGGCGAGACGCGTTAGCTCGAAACGCAGCGCGTTGAGGACACTTGCGCTCTGGCCGGAAAAGGGATAGACCCGTCCCCCATCTTCAACTCGAGGCGGGATTCCCAGGTCTTCGAAGAAGGACAGAACCCGGCTGACAGCGTAGCGCTGCAGCGCTCCTTTAGGAAACGAGGGTGTTTCCCCATGGAAATGCCGGAGCTCGGTGAGCGTATTCGTGTAGTTGCAGCGGCCGTTTCCGGTGGCCAGAAGCTTCCTGCCGATGCGCGCTTCTTTTTCTACAAGCACCACGTCTGCTCCCTTGCGGGAGGCCGTGATAGCGGCCGCCATACCGGCCGCGCCGCCGCCGATAATGACAATAGACGGATCGGTCTTCATGGCTGTGTACACCTCGCTTATCTGAAAGAAAGGATGTTGAGTATGAGGTATGAGGAGATGGAAACGACAGTCTTGGCGATCACGCGTTTGGCTCCTGCCGACCAGCTCGTGGCAATCCAGGGGTCATTCTCGGGCCCGATTCCGTGCACAGAGGTTGAGTACGTCTTCCGTCTGCAGCGACGGGGTGGCAGCACTGTCGAACACCGGCGGATTGCAGGCGAAGAACCAAGGTTGGAGTGGAGTGGCCTGCAGAACGGCGTCGACTATCAGTTAGCGTTAACAGCGTATCATCGACGCACAGGGGCTGCATTGGGGGAAGCTCCGACGCGTCTGTTCCGCCCGGGCTCTGTGCCAGGGGTTTCGGTGAATTACATCCACCCGGATGACTATACGTTCAACACGTCGGGCCGATCCCCTGCGAGCCCTTCTCTGCTGAGGCTGCCCCAAGGCCGCCTGTTGGCATCGCATGACATCTATTGGGGACAAGGGGGCCAAAACCTCACTAAGGTCTTTTACTCGGATGACGAAGGTCGTTCGTGGTCGTATTTATCTACGGTATATCCTTGTTTTTGGGGAACCTTGTTTCTACATCGCGGCCAAGTCTATATGCTGGCCGTCAGCACCGAGTACGGCCAGCTCCAAGTTTTCGGTTCGCCGGATGGCGGCAGGACTTGGACTCGTCCAGTGCGAATCTTTCCAGGAGGCAGCCGGCAAACCGGCGGGCCGCACAAGGCACCTGTGCCGATAGTTCAGCATCAAGGGCGGTTGTGGACCGCTGTCGAGTACGGTTCGTGGCAGACGGGCGGTCATGCGGCGGGTGTCGTGTCGGTTGCGGAGGATAGCGACCTCTTAAGTGCGCAAGCCTGGACAGTGAGTGCGTTTACTGACTACGATCCGCAGTGGCCCGGGACCGTCTGCGGGGGACATCCGAGTGTTCTTGAGGGTAACATGGTCGTAACGCCTGATGGAGAATTGGTTAACGTACTGCGCTACGACACCAAGGATGCCGTACCAGATTACGGGCGGGCGATTATCCTTGCCGTGGACAGCAGCAGGCCACAGTCTGCACCAGTGTTTCGGGACGTGATCGATTTTCCCGGCAACATGTCCAAGTTCACCATACGATTCCACCCCGAAACACAGTGTTACTACGCTCTTGTGAATCGTGTGACGACGGATTGGGTTTCCCAACGCAACGTACTCTCGCTTGTGTCTTCACCTGACTTGGTAAACTGGACAATCCAGCGGGATTTATTGAACTATGAGGACAATGGGTGGCCGGAAGACAAGCACCAAGTAGGGTTTCAGTATGTGGATTGGCTGTTTCACGAAGACAGCATCTGGGCCCTGTCTCGAACGGCTCTTAACGGAGCGTATAACTATCACAATGCAAACCACATTACTTTTCACAAGTTTGCACGACAAACCAGGGGGGAATCTTTGTGAAGACAATGATGCAGGCAGCCGTTTGCACGGGGTTGGAGACGATGGAGATCCAGAGTGTTCCAGTACCAAAGCCTGGGCCGGGCGAAGTACTCGTCGAGGTCAAGGCAACAGGACTCTGCGGGTCGGATGTCGATGGCTACGTGGGTCATCATCCGATGATTGAATGGCCCATTATCTTAGGGCACGAATGCTCAGGGATCATAGCGGCTGTAGGCAGTGGAGTCAAGGAGTGGCAGCCCGGGGACGCTGTTGTGGTGGAACCGTTTTTCACGTGCAAGACCTGCTCTGCGTGTAAACGCGGCCAGTATAACTTGTGTGTGGACCTGAAGATCATCGGCCATCAGATTCCCGGTTCGCTGGCTGAGTACGTGCTGGCGGAAGCCGGTTTCGTCCATCGGAAGCCAGCTAATCTGTCCTTTGCCGAGGCGGCCTTGTCCGAACCCGTATCCGGAGCTCTGCATGCGGTAGAGCGGACCGGTATACGCCTTGGCGATCAGGTTGTTGTCATCGGGTGCGGCACCATTGGCAGCTTGGCTATGCAGCATGCGCTGAACAAAGGTGCTGAGGTAATGATATCAGAACCCATGGCTTTCAAACGAGAAGCTGCCAAGAACTTGGGAGTACACCAGGTGGTGGATCCAACCAGTGAGAGTCTTAGAGATCGTGTGCAGGCTTGGACAAGCGGTGTGGGGGCAGACTGCGTCATTGAGGCGGTCGGCCTTCCCGAGACTTTGGCGGAAACCGTGAAGCTTGTGCGGCGGGGCGGAACTGTTATGCTGATCGGTTGGAGCGGCCAGGAATCCGATGCGATTGACCTGACCACCGTCACTTTGGACGAGCTGACACTGCTCGGTACGTTGGGTTTCTGCCATGATTATCCAACTTCACTGAAACTCATGGGCCAAAACAAGGTAACGGTAGCGCCGCTGCTTACCCATCGACTGCCGTTGACACAAGTGGAGCGGGGGCTGCAGATGCTGAAGAATCACGAAGCGGGAGTCTGGAAAATAGCCATTACCAGCGAGGAGGTGGTATAAGCGATATGGGACATGCAGTGCAGATTGGGGCCGGCAACATTGGCCGTGGGTTCATGGGACAGATCTACTTCGATTCGG
>SLOG01000443.1 GCA_007132635.1 Limnochordia bacterium | reverse complement strand
GAAGCGCATATGGCATGCCATCCGAAACGGCTTACAGTGGCAGCCAAATCAGGGCTGATCACACCCTGATTTGGCTTTTTTTCGCTTGATCCTGCAAGAACGTATTGGCTTCCGCTAACGGAGTGCCTCTCGGCGCACTCCACACATGGCGTTATGCAACAGGTCTGCTAGGCACCGCATGCTTTTTCTCTAGACGCTATTGACTGATGGGTTCGAAGCGGGAGGTGAAGAAACGGAGGACGGGGGCTTCGTAGACAAACCGGAGCCCTTGGGCGCTTTCCCTCTCGCTGTACAAGTCGATGACGGCGTCGGCGGTGACGTCGAGATGGGAGTACGTGTAGACGCGGCGAGGAATCGTCAGGCGTACGAGCTCAAGTTTCGGATAGTAATGGTTGCCCTGCGGAGTGCGGCCCGCTGAGATTATTCCCCGCTCCATGCTTCGCACGCCGGACTGTACGTACAGCAGCGCGGCTAGGGTTTGAGCTGGAAACTGGTCCTGCCGGATATGCGGATAAAACCGTTTTGCATCGAGAAAGACCGCATGGCCGCCGATGGGCTTTACTATCGGTACATTGGCTGCGTCCAATCTGTCCCCCAAGTACCGGACTTGCTCTAAACGATGAGAGATGTAGCTGTAGTCCACTGATTCATAGAGGCCGCGGGCAAATGCTTCCATGTCTCGGCCCGCCATCCCGCCGTAGGACGGCATTCCCTCGTAAACGACCACAAGACTGGCGGCTTTTTGGTAAAGTCTATCGTCGTTGAGGGCCAAGAAGCCACCTATGTTTACGAGGCCATCCTTTTTCCCAGACATGGTACAGCCATCGGAGTAACTGCACATTTCGCGAAGAATCTGCGTAATGGATTCAGACGCAAAACCAGGTTCTTTTTGCTTGATGAAACAGGCATTTTCGATGCACCGCGTCGCATCAAGAATGACAAGAATCTCGTGACGCTGGGCCCATTCATAAACAGCCTTCATGTTGGCCATAGAAACAGGCTGTCCGCCGGCGAGATTGACAGTCACTGCCAAGCAGATGTAGGGGATCCGGTCAGACCCCACTTCGGCCGCCAATTCGTCTAGCTTGTTGATATCTATGTTTCCCTTAAAAGGGACATCCAAGGATGCATCGTGGGCTTCGTCCACGATAACGTCGCGAAAGATACCACCGTTTCGTTCTTGGTGGGCGCGTGTTGTCGTGAAGTACATGTTGCCCGGTACGTAGTCGCCGTGTTGGATCAGGATTTGTGACAGTAAGTTTTCTGCACCCCGCCCTTGGTGGGTCGGCACTACATACCTGTAGCCGAACAAGTCCCGTACAGCTGCTTCCAGATGTTTAAAGCTTCGAGATCCGGCATACGACTCGTCACCTACCATCAACCCAGCCCACTGATGATCACTCATAGCACTGGTGCCGCTGTCTGTCAGAAGATCGATATAGACATCCTCGGAATTCAATAAAAACGTGTTATACCCAGCCGCCGCAATAGCCTCTTGCCGTTGTTCGCGAGTCGTCATCTTTATGGGCTCGACTGCTTTGATTTTATACGGTTCTGCCACGTAGGATCTGTCCATCAAAAAACCCCCTTGGATGTTCTGTTGAGTCTAGTGTAAACCAAGGGGAGGGCCATGTCAACAAAGTGTGTATATCCAACACAAAACGTTTTTCTGCTATCAACTTAGCCTTTGATGCAGCTCGGCGAGACTGTCGGGAATCGACAGCCGATACGGGCAGCGCTTAAGGCATTCGCCGCAACCAACGCAGGCGTCTCCGGACACCGAAGCAGCTTCATAGTCCGAGCGGAGTTGAAATACCTGCTGCCAATTCCGTTGGTCATACAATCGAAAGCGGGAATGCATCTGCATCAAGAGTGGGATATCTACGCCGGCAGGGCAAGGCAAGCAGTAACCACATCCCTTACAAAAAACACCTCCGAGGAAAGCGGCTGTCTGGCAAAGTTGGTCCCGGGTAGGCATGTCTAGTATCTCGCGTTGGTTACCGCATGCGACAGCAGTCCGTAATTCCTGCAGGCTGGAAATACCTGGAATGACTGTGTGCACTGCCGGATGGCCTAAGCTAAAGCGAAGGGCATCCGCTGCCCGAATATCGAGGCCATATGCCTGACTTCTAGTCTCAGTAAGAACGCCTCCGGCAAATGGTTTCATGACTACGACACCGAGATCAAGGCTCGCAGCAAGGTCAAAGATCCTTACTTCAGGTTCTCGCTCAGTCAGATTATACGCCAACATAATCACATCGAAGTCTCGTTCGCTGAGGATCAGCTCCGCAGTGTCCAGGTCATGCACCGACACACCGATCCAGCGAATGTCGCCTTGCTTTTGGCGGTGTTTGAGAAAATCGTAGTGTCCGCCATCTCGCACGAGTTTCCAGTCAGCAGGAGTGCTGATGTCGTGCAGATAATAGAGATCAATGTATTCCATCTGCAGGCGCTGCAGGCTTTGGTAAACCGTTTGGCAGAAAACGTTGAAGTCTCGATGAATGGACTTAGTCGCCACCAAAAACCTATCTCGACACCCGACGAGGGCCTCACCAAATAGTTCTTCACTTAGCCCGTAAGTACTTGCCGTATCAATGGTATTAATACCAGCATCCAAAGCTTCAGTGATGAGTCCAGGCAGATTCGAAACCCTATTCGCATACAACCCGCCGATGCCCACGGCTGAAATCATGAAGTCCGTTCGACCAAAACGCGAATACTGCATAGCTCTACCTCCGTATTTCCTTTAGGTAGTTGTATATTGTATAACGCGAAACGTTTAACTTGTCGGACACCAAGGGGATGCTTTTCTGCATAGAGAACACGCCATGCTTGTCTAGGAACTCGACGATCTGTATTCGATCAGTTTTGCTGAGAAGTGAAACTGGCCGACCCACAGACTGTACAGCTTCTTCGAAGAGGTCTTCGACCATGCTGTCCGGACGCTTACTATCGCGAATTGCGTCCTGAATATCCTCCCCAGCAGTGACCAAATCCTGTAAAGCGGCCTGCGCGTAGGCCAGATTTGTATAATCAAAGTTGACTCCGATAGCATAATGATAATCAGTGCCTTTGAGGTGAAAGGTAGAACTCTTGAGAGTCCGCTTTCCTTCAGCGAAAGCTTGGCAGTTGATGAGATCGGTGCCGTCTAGCAACTGCTCGAGATCGTCAGTGCCCAGGACCTTAAAGGGGTCGCCAACCGATCGACCGGATACTTGGCCATTTTCAATATGCACGATGGACTGAGTGAAATTGTTCATATCGTGAATGACTACTTCACAGTTGCTGCCAAACATTGTGGCGAGGCCTTTAGACAATCGTTCAAGAAAATCCAATGCCATCTCTCTATCCATGGGCTATCCCTTCTTATTGATGTCTTTTTCCGTATTATAGTATATCGGTGCACCGTCTGTCTACCAAAAGAGAGGCCCCAAAACCAGGGCCTCTCTCAAGCACATTCCTAGAAACGAGCTCTCATTCGACTACTCGAGGAAGTACCACTGTTCCATCGAGGAGTTAGCACCGATGGCTTGTCCCGAATGGGGAATGTTGCCAAGTTGGGCGTTAGCGATGAATGGGTAGGTGGATTGTTCGCAAGTCCAGAACACTGGAATGTGGTGATAGTACCAAGCCAGCAGCTCATCCGATACTGCATTGAATTCCGGTGTGTCCGGAACTACGCGGACGATCTCTTCATGAATAGCGAGGAGATCTTTGATCCACTCCGGCGGTTCTTCACCGGATTCTCCACCGGTGTCAAACCAGAGTCGCCAGTTCCGTCCCCAGCCCCAGTTACCTGGGAGATAGT
>SLOG01000438.1 GCA_007132635.1 Limnochordia bacterium | reverse complement strand
TTGAAAGGCTGGATCGTCTTGATTGCCTCTGGCCAGCATGTCTTGAGCGTGGCGCAGGACAGCTTCCGAAACGCCCCCGCTGGTTCCGAAGAGGACAGCGGCGCCGGTGGCGAAACCGAAAGGCGAGTCGAGGGAAGATGCCTCGAGCTGCTGAAGGTCCAGACCGGCCTCCTTGATCCACCGGACTAGTTCTTGTGTGGTCAGAACAAGATCCACATCGGGTCCATCGGACCGGGAGAATTCGTCTCGCTGCGCTTCGAATTTCTTGGCTGTACACGGCATGACACTAATCACGAACATGTCCTGAGGACGAATACCGATGTCTTCGGCATAGTTGGATTTTGCCAGCGAACCGAACATCTGCTGCGGCGACCGACAGGTTGACAGATGCGGCAGCAGATTAGGGTAGTACTGCTCGACGAACTTGACCCAGCCAGGGCAGCAGGAAGTGAAATGCGGTAGAGGTCCACCTTGCCGCAATCGACCCAGAAATTCATTGGTTTCCTCGAGGACGGTAAGATCCGCTGTGAAGCTGGTATCAAATACCTTATCCACGCCCAGACGACGCAGGGCCGTCGCAGTCTGCCCAAGTACCGACAAACCATCCTGAAGCCCGAAGGCTTCTCCGATGCTGACACGGACGGCTGGCGCGATCTGGACAACAACGGTCTTCGAGTCATCTTGCACAGCCTCCCAGGCTTCGGATACCTGCGATTTGACGACCAGTGCACCCGTGGGACAAACCGCCGCGCACTGGCCGCAGTTGACGCACTCAACCTCGCCGATCTGTTTATGAAAAGCAGGAGTGACTTGGACATCGGCACCTCTATGGGCGAAGTCCAGTACACCGATGCTCTGCACTTCGCGGCACATGCGGACGCAGTCACCGCAGAGGATACACTTATTGGGATTACGGACGATGGCCGGACTGCTGGTATCCAAAGGATCCTTCACATCGCGCTGGCCAAAGCGCACCTCCGAAATACCGAAACGATGAGCTAACTCCTGCAGACGGCAGTTGTCGCTTCGCTCGCAGACGGAGCAGTCTCGATCATGGTTGGCCAGCAGAAGCTCCAGCGCCATACGCCGGATTTTCCGCAGCTCCAGCGTACTCGTTTGCACGGAAAGTCCATCTTCCGGAGGGGTGTGGCAGCTGGCAACGGTCCCTCTGCCTTCGATGTCTACGATGCACATGCGGCAGGCACCGTAGACACTTAACTCGGAGTGGTAGCAGAACGTTGGCAGATCAACACCAGCCCTACGTACCACTTCAAGGATGTTTTTCTCGCTGTCAAAGGTAACTGTCTTACCGTCGATTTTCATCTGTCCCATCTTACGCCACCTCCTGAATAGCCCCGAATTTGCAGGCGCTGACACAAGCCCCGCACGCTATGCATTTCTGTCGATCGATCACGTAAGGCTGCTTTACTTGTCCAGTGATAGCTTGGACTGGACACATTCGGGCGCATTTGCTGCAGCCGCGACAATCTTCGGTCACCACTTCGTAGCGCTTAAGGCCCTGGCATACTCCAGCGGGGCAGCGCTTTTCGACGACATGAGCATGGTATTCGTCGGCGAAGAATTCCATCGTTGTGAGCACAGGATTTGGTGCCGTCTTGCCCAAACCGCACAGTGAACCAACTTGGACAGCGTGTCCAATCTCTCTTAAGTGGTCTAGATGCTCTGGTTTCCCGCGCCCTTCGACGATAGCCTGCAGGATTTCCAGCATGCGTTTGGTGCCTTCGCGGCAGAGAACGCATTTCCCGCAGGACTCGTACTGCGTGAAATTCATGAAAAAGCGAGCGACTTCGACGATGCATGTGTTTTGATCCATGACCACCAGTCCACCCGACCCAATCATGGCACGAGCTTGCTGCAGTGAGTCAAAGTCCAAGGGCAGATCGAGGTGCTCCTCTGTCAGGCACCCACCGCTCGGGCCGCCGATCTGCACAGCTTTGAAGGTGCCGTCGTTACGTATCCCACCACCAATCTTATACACCACATCTCGGAGTGTTGCACCCATGGGAACCTCTATGAGGCCAGTGTTGCCGACTTCGCCTGTAAGGGCGAAGGTCTTCGTGCCTGGACTCGACGGAGTACCGATTCCGGCAAACCAAGCAGCGCCTCTGCGTAAGATGTCTGGGATGCACGCCAGAGTTTCGACGTTGTTGATCACTGTGGGCTTGCCCCATAAACCCGCTACCGCCGGGAACGGTGGTTTTGGCCGCGGCATTCCTCGCTGTCCTTCGATTGATGCGATGAGCGCACTCTCTTCGCCGCACACAAAGGCTCCCGCACCCTCTTTCACATGGAGGCGAAAACTAAAGCCTGAATTCAGGATGTTGGAACCGAGCAGTCCCATCGCTTCAGCATCCGTGATAGCCTTGCGCAGACGTTCGACGGCCAAAGGGTATTCCGCTCGGACGTAAATATACCCGGTATCGGCACCAACTGCATACCCTGCGATGAGCAGGCCCTCCAACACGCGGTGGGGATCCCCTTCCATGACGCTGCGGTCCATAAACGCGCCTGGGTCCCCTTCATCCCCGTTGCAGATGACGTATTTTTGGTCTGCCGGCGTGTCGGCTGCAATAGACCACTTTCGTCCGGTGGGGAAACCACCACCGCCGCGGCCTCGGAGTCTCGAGCGGAGTATCTCATCGACGACCTGCGCCTTGGATAACTCCAAGGCGTTGGCGGCACCTTGGTATCCTCCTTGAGCAATATACGAACGGATGTCTTCTGGGTCGACGGCACCGCAGTTTTTTAGTGAGACTCGCGTCTGGTGTTTGTAGAATGGGATGTCAGATTCGGTGGCATAGAGTTCACCTGAAGCTGGGTGTCGGTAAAGCAGTCGCTCGACTGGTTTACGGTGGGTAATCGAGTCGACGATATCGGCAGCGTCTGACGGCACCACCTTGGTGTAGAGGTATCCAGATGGTTCGAGACGAACCAATGGCCCCATCTCACAGAATCCGTGGCAGCCGCTCTTGACCGTGGTAATGCCGTGACAGCCATCTTCTAGTAGGTAGTCAATCGTAATGTGCAGGCCCCGCGTTTTGAGCGTCTGTCGAAGCGCTTCAAAGACTTCGAGAGAACCGTTGGCAGCACAGCCCGTTCCGGCACACACGAGTATGGAGGCGTCTTGTTTCTCGATACCCCTCTGGAAACCCTCAGCAGCGGAGATGAGTTCGGCAGTGGTATGGATCATTGGGGCTCGTCCTCCTTTTTCTCCAACTGGTCAATAATCGTTACGATCGCCTCGGGAGTCATCTGACTGTAGACCCTCTCGTTGATTGTCACCACAGGAGCGAGACCGCAGGCACCTAGACACGAGACAGTCTCGACTGTGTAATTGCGATCATCTGTAGTCGAGCGTCCATCCACCAGCCGCACCCGTTTGCGTATGGCTTCATAGACCGGCATTGATTTGCGGACGTGACAGGCGGTCCCATCGCACACTTTGATCTCGTAGCGACCTTTTGGTTCCAGTGAAAACTGCGCATAGAACGTAGCGACTCCGTAGACGGTGGCAGGCGAGAGGTCCAGGGCTACAGCCACATACGTGAGCATGTCCTCGGGTAAGTAGCGGTACGCCCTCTGCACCGACTGAAGAATGGGGATGAGCGATGATGATTTGCGGCCATGCTGCGCGATTGCCGCATCAATGAGCTGCAGACATGCGGTGTCAACTGTGTGTGTTGTAGTGGTCATTAGATCCATCCTTTCAAAAGAAAGTTGTCGTGACAGTCTTGTCTCGTGATTCCAGGAGTTCTGCTATCTCACGGATAACCTTGGGTTTTAGGGCCAACTCT
>SLOG01000103.1 GCA_007132635.1 Limnochordia bacterium | reverse complement strand
GCCGCGAGAAGCTAAATCCGGTACCGCCGCCCGACTTCTGAATGAGAGCTGTGTCTTTAAGGGTCGAAAAAATGCTTTCCATGGAATCCTCAATCGGGAGCACGAAACAGGCTGACAGCTGCTGCAGTTCGTTGCCGGCGTTCATCAGCGTCGGGCTGTTGGGCAGAAATTCCAAACTTGCCATAATAGAAAAAAACTGCTGCTGCATCCTTTCCACATTGTCCGGGTTCCACTGAGCTTCAACGGCCGCCAAATTATCGGCTACGCGATGAAGCATTTCCTCCGGAGACTCGACGAGTTGGCCATTTTTCTTTCGCAGATACCTCCGTTCCAACACGGTTTTAGCGTTGGGACTGATCTCCAAATATAACACCTCCCATACCATATATAGAAACACCACAACTACACTATACAAGATGTGGGCAGATTTGTCCATGCGGAGGTATCATGACGGGAAGGGGCTTCGTCACAGTCACTGCCTGGGGTGTTACGCTGCAGGTATACGCGACAAATAGCACCCCCGCTCGTTGAGCCGCCACTACGGCTTCGGCAAAAGGCGGGTCGGCGGATGCATTAGGCGAAAACGTTCTGGAAAGGGCCGTATGCACCTAATTCTGGGAAAAACCCGGTCTGAAGACCAAGGTTTACCAAACGATTGGGCAATTGAGAGTCGATGGACACCCATTCATGACCGTTTTTGACCAAACACAAGCGCCCGGCAGTTTTGCGGTGATTTCCTGGAACGGGAAGCCACCGTATTTCGGCCTGCGGGGTCAGTAGTTCGCGCAGCCGGCCGGAGTTGGGGACATGAATCATGTGTTGTTGACCCGCACTATCGACATGCGCTGCAAATCGATTCAGCCTGGTCAAAAAACGTCCACTTCGTAGGTTAGTGTAGTGAACCGTTGGTGCTGTCATTGGTTTGGCAGTCGCGGCATAGTCCGTAAAACTCTAGTCGATGACTAGCAGCCTTGTGCCCTGTCTTCTCTGCAACTTCTCGCTCTAATGCATCGGTTACGGGGATGTCAAGATCGATGACACTGCCGCAGTTTTCACACACAAAATGGTAGTGGTTTTCCGGGTTACCGTCAAACCGGCTGTAGGTGCTGCCGTAGGACAATTCGAGGGCCTCTCCCATTTCGGTAAGGGTTTTCAGATTACGGTAAATTGTACCCAAACTCACATTTGGCATTTTCTTGCGGACCTCTTGGTATACCCAATCCGCCGTAGGATGGCTCTTTGTTGACCGCAGTACCTCAAGGATTACTTCTCTCTGTTTGGTCTTGCGGACAAATCCTGTCTGTTTCGCTGCCACGTCACTCTCTCCTTTGATGATAAATGCTATCATTCTTAAAGTATAGTATTCCAGGGCGGCGTTGTCAAGGCTTAGAACGCAAAATGAGGGCTTGTCAAGGTGAGGACAGCATGGTAAAATAAACCCTGTACTTCGAAGTGAAAACTGTGCCGAAGTGGTGGAACTGGCAGACACGCACGACTCAAAATCGTGTGGGCTTCGCTCATGAGGGTTCGACTCCCTCCTTCGGCACCAACAAAGCATTTTACGCGAAAACGTCCTCTGCGGAGGGCGTTTTTTTGTCGGTGATAGCAACTGCAAGAGCTCGGGTTACGCTGTCCAGAAGAACAAGTGAATTTCCTCGGTTTGCAGAAGTGCAGCAGGATTATGTGTTGTTATTGCCGAATTACGTTAATGTAAAAAACAATGCCATGAGTGCGGGAACGGAGGTGTGCTCGGAAAGCAGATGTCCAGTCGTCGAGGTTTTTCTGACAATGGAGGGGAATGAATTGAAGCGAGCGTTTTTGGTTAGTGCGTTAGTAGTGGCCTGTCTCCTGTTGACAGGCGTTGTCTCAGCCGAGCCATGGCATGAACTGGATCGTGGCTGGTACAATCTATCGAACTTCCAAGAGTTGACTGGCGTGACCATCACAGAGTTCGGTGAAGCACCTATGCTGGCGGAACGAGTGGCGTCTGGCGAGTTACCGCCTGTTGGCGAGCGCCTGCCGAAGAATCCTTTGGTGATGGCCCCTTGGAACGAGATTGGCGAATACGGCGGAACTCTTCGCTGGATGGACTACAACATCGATTTCGATGAGTACCTGCGCTTTCTGAGCAGTACCCAGCTGGTCTATCTTCCCATCGACACGCCGTTTAGTACCGGCATGGGGCCCTGGGTTGGACCTATTCAACCAGGCGTCTTGGAAGCGTTCGAGATGAGCGATGACGGAACAGTCTTTACCATCTGGCTGCGCGAAGGCATGCGCTGGTCAGACGGCGCTCCTCTCACAACAGCTGACGTAGACTTTCAGCTGCATCACGTACTGACCAATCCGGAGATTGTAGCAACCGCTCCGGAGTGGATGCGCCACGGTTATCCACCGGGTGAGGTTACGACGGAGATCGAGATTGTCGACGACTATCAGTTTAAGATTATCTTTTCTGAACCAAACCCGACGTTCATGTACCTCGTCCGCAACCGCGGCCACTTGGCTAACCATGCCTTCATGTTAATGGCCCCGCGGCACTATCTGGAACAATTCCACAAGGATTTCACATCCATTGACGAGATTCTTCCCATGATGGAAGCCGAGGGATTTTTCGGCGAGGACGAGTGGGGTAACTATTACTCGGCCGTAGCTGGACCTTACGGTCCGTCAGGGCAGCAGGCTGTAAACCTGGCCGACTTTGCGGTGGGCTATCCGACACTTGCACCGTATATAGCGGTTGAGGCTCGAGAGGATGGAACCATGCTCTTCGAGCGCAACCCCTACTACTATATGGTCGACCCCGAAGGGAATCAGCTTCCCTATATCGACAACCTACGCCGAAACTATGCGGCTGATCGAGAAATGGTCAACATGGCTATCATCTCCGGTCAGACGGATCTGCAGACCGAGCTGAGTGTCGATGACTTTCCCCTGTTCGCGCAGAACCGTGAGCGCGGCAACTATGTGCTGTCAACCGTTCCGGTGGGTATTCGCAATACCCAGTACCTCATCTTCTTCATCAACATGGCGCATGAAGATGAGAATATCCGGCCGGTTTTAGGGGATGTGCGTTATCGCAAAGCTCTATCTCTTGCTTTGGACCGCGAACAGTTCAAGGAAGCTATCTTCTATGGCTTCGGTGAACCGGCGCAAATGTATCCCATGTCAGTTTCGCCGTTCTATATTGAAGGCGCTAACTACGAACAAGCCTATGCACAGTACGATCCCGAGGCTGCCAAAGCTCTCCTCGACGAGATGGGCTTGGTTGACACCACGGGTGATGGCTGGCGAAACTTGCCGAATGGCGATTCTTTCTTGTTCAACTTCGAGTTCTTCATCATCGGCCCCTACACGGTGCCTGGTGTCGAATTGGCTGAACGGTACTGGCGGGATATCGGTATCCGTGTGATTCCCACCCAAGTGGACGGCAGCTATTTCTGGGCGCTCCACGGTGCTAATGAGCATATGGTTGGCACTTGGTGGGGCCATGGTGAAGATCCCACCGACGCGTCGCACATCGGTTTGGGCATCAATACACCGGAATGGCGCCGCTGGCACACTACAGGCGGCGAAGAAGGCATTGAGCCTGATGATTGGGCCAAGGAACTCCTGCAGCTGCAAGACCAGTTTGAACGTGCATTGACTCGCGAAGAGGCCCATGCTATCGGTCGGGAGATCTGGCGCATTCAGGCAGAATGGTTACCGCTTATCGGCACAGTCACCGACCCCATGATCGCCATGATGTGGTCCCAGGATCTGGAGAACGTCTACAAGAGCGAACAGGTGGAGACCGAGACGTACAACGTCGTACCGGGCTCT
>SLOG01000099.1 GCA_007132635.1 Limnochordia bacterium | reverse complement strand
CACTAGTGATCCGATAGTCAGTTGGTCGAGGATGACCAAGTAGCCTCCGATGAGCAGAATCACTACAGCAGCCAAGCCGTTCAGCGCTTGAGCGAGAGGAACATATCGCGATCGAATATCTGCCGCATCGATGTTCCGTTGGGTGAATTCGGCAGCGATTGCCCCAAAACGCTCTTGTTCGGAGTTTTCCTGACCAAAGGCTTTCACTACGTGAATGCCTGTGACATTCTCCTGAACAGCCGATGTCAGTCGTTCGAAAGCGCGCCGGATTTCCCGGAATACGGGTTTTAGGCGTTTGGCCATGGCTAGCGTGTTCAGTGCAAACAGCGGCACAATAAGGAACAGCGCCAATGACAGTCGCACATCGAGAATAAGCATAACAATCACGGTGCTCAGGAGCGAAAACAGTCCTTCGAATACTTGGAAGTATCCTTGGTTCGCTAACTGTCGTATTGCCTGGAGATCGCCGACCATCCGATTCATCAGCAATCCTGTCCGCACTTGGTCGTAGAACTCGAAGGACTGACCCTGCAGTTTGCGGTAGAGCTCGCTTCGCAGATCGTAGAGGACCTTTTGCGAGGTATACTCAAAGATATAGAGCTTGCAGTATTGAAACATGCCGCGCAAGAGACTCGCCCCGCCTAAAAGCAAACCTAGGACGGCCAGCAGCTCAAACTGCCGCTCCACGAGTACATCATCAACGATGCTTTTGGAGAGATACGGAATCGCTAATCCAAGCAGAACAGCAAGCAAACTGCATAGCAGGCCGCCAATTGTCAAGCGGGCGTACGGTCTGGAATAGCGTAGAAGTCGCTTCAGATAGGTCACTGGTACGATGGCTCCTTACGTTCTTGTTTTGTGTCCTATCCATTATATCTCTTTCGCGATTGTTTCGCAAACCGTAAGAACCACCGACCTTAGCGAGACGATGACTTTGCTCGATCGGGCGGGTGCCGATCCTCTTTGATTGGCCTTGTTACAACCAACCGGGTGTGTTCGAACAAAACCGAGTTTCGGGCGACTTCCCTGGCGGCATCTTCTGTCTCGAGCTCGGCAGCAAACAGACCGAGGTTCCGGACGGTCACCCATGTCTCGCGCCACCACATCTGATCGCCAGTCCGGATATGACGACGGAGCATCATACCGCTTAGAAGCTCATGGGCACACTCGCGGCCCCCCAGCCCGAAAGCGGCCACTAAGGTTAACGCAAGGCCTCCAAAAACCGCGGCAAAACCGATGACCAAGAAGGATACAGCAACGCCTAGGTGTTCGGCGGCCGCAAGCAGTACCAGACTGAGCAGGGTGAGCCTGACACACCACACAAGGATCGGCCCTATCGGTGTCTGTTTTGGGAAATCGATGTCCTCAATGAAGCTCACAGCGAATTCCACTAAGTAGACCCCTAATCCGAGCATGATCAGCGCAACACCCAAGCGAGGCAAGAAGGCCATAAGGTCTGATAGCATGGCTGAAGCAGCCGTCATCCCAAGAACATCTAGGGCAGCTAGTATTGCCGCCAGGGCCACGAGACCGTAGCTTAGGGACCCCACCATTTGCGATGGGCGGCGCTTGATCCGGCCAGCGCTCATCAAACGGTCTGCTCCAAGCTTGCCAAACAGCACATCAACTCCAAGACTTCGCAGGCCAAACTGAACAAACTTGCGAATTACGGCGGCTGCTAGCCAACCGACTAAAATCACACCCCCTGCTATGACCAGACGCGGCAGGAAAACGCTTCGAAAATTTTCCAAAATAATTTGTAAATTAGCAAAAAAACCTTGCAGTTCAACTCCCATAATGGCACCTCGCTCTATTTGTCGTCATCATCGTTCTCCTGCGTCAAGAAACGGTAGGCCTTGCGACCCCACCGTGCAATGGGTTCGGAAACGCGGTCTAAAAAGGATTCCCAGCGATGGATCCGTCTATCCACGTGATCTTCAACGCGTCGCGACCGATCTCGCACATAGGTAGCCGCATGGGATCCACGATCGATAAGCAGACCCATCCGATGTTCCATCTGCTGGCTCCCTTGCGTTAGAAACCCGAAGGAACTCTCCAGAGACTGAATGCCGATCCCCACTAACTGTTGACTGCCGCGAGCCATGGGGAAAAGTGCGAGACTCCGCAGCTTCTGAAGCACCTCTCGCTGGGGCATGTCACGAGCCGCCGGCACGGAACGAAACGCTGCCAGCGAACCGAGTCGCAGCAATGTGGTGATCACGAAAACCCAGTGCAGGCTGCTGATGTGAATTGGCCCCAAAGTGATTTCAATTGATGAAAGAAGGCCAGCGACTACGCCGCCGACAACAGGGGCGGCAGCTCCAGCCAAACCTGTAATACCAGCGAATACCGCGAAGAATGTGCCGCTGTTTTGACGCGGGGCCGTCCCCATCAGAAGGTGTGACGAAGCTAATCCAATGCCTGACCAAAAGATCCCAGTTAAGACATGAATTGGCCATAGTATCCAATAGCTTCCTGGAACCGCGAAAAGCCAGAGAATAGGAATCGCCCCACCCCCTATGGAGCAAAGCAGAAGCAGCGGTTTGCTGCCGATTTCGTCCAACAGCCCGCCCCAGAGTCGCATCCCCAATGTACTGGTGACACCAGAAACGAGTCCGAAAAGAGCGATGAGGGAAAATGGAAGTCCGAGATTGGTAATCATGAAAACCGAAAAAAAGGGGCTTGCAATACCAACAGAGAAACTCCAGAGAACTGAGAATCCCATCCATTTACGGAAGCCGGGGTGATGGAACGGTTCTGTCAACTGCCGGATATAACCGCCGGTTGCAGGTTTGGACTCCTGGCGCGCGTCGGATATGCGGGACAGTACAACCCAGCCGATAATGCCAAAGACTGCTCCCACAAGAAAAAGCCACGAAAACCCAGTGACCTCAGCCTCCGGATAGGTCTGCTGCCACCAGTCGATGAAACGGCCTCCTAGCAGCGCGGCTATCATGCCGACGGCACTGGCCACCATGCTGCGGTGTCCAAAAAACTTGCCGCGTATCTCTTCCGGGACCAGAGGCGTTATCCAGGACATCCACGCAATTCCGCTCAAAGAAGCAAAAAGGCTGGCCGCCGCGATGCCTATTAGTAAGAAGAGGATGGGAAAGCCCAAGGTTGTTCTAAGGAGCAGCCACGGGGCGAGAAGGATAAGTAGCCAGACTGCACGAAAACCTAGGGATGCCGCCAGACAAACTGTCTTGGCGCTGCCGACCCGCGAAACCAAGTAAGAACCGACAATCTGAACGAGGTTTAACAGTGGCGGAAGACTTGCCAAAAGCCCAATGTGGCTGCCTTCTGCACCGAGACTCAAGGCGAAACCGACAAGGAAAGTCCCACCGATAAAGGTGCCGAAAACCGTGTTTAAGCTCCCTTCTAGTACGAATCTCCGAAGATCCTGCTCCAGATACTGCGCATTATCTACTGCCACGGTGTACTGCCGCCTCCCTCATGCCTTATCTAGAAACTTCTGAATCTCAACCGTATATCCATGGGGATCCGTGACAAACAGGTGATAGATCCCGAATCTATTGTTGACGATAGGCGGGGATAGTTCCTGATCATAGTTCTCCTTCAGGCTTGTGTACACTGAATCCACATCGTCCGCAAGGAGCGTTATGATTGGACTCTTGCTGCCAACCACAGGAGGGATATGATTACAGAAGCCCAAAGCGCCCCCTCCAGGGACTCCGTAAATCCGGCACACCCCTTGGTCTCTGTCCAGTTGAAGTCCTAACAGCGTGCCGTAAAAGGCATCAACGGCATCCAAGTCTGACGCCCCAAAAAAGACGATGCTTCCAGTCCACTCGGGCACGACACTATTCCTCCT
>SLOG01000249.1 GCA_007132635.1 Limnochordia bacterium | reverse complement strand
ATCCGGAACAGACTTACCCACCATGTCCATCCAAGCAGGATCACCTGCAGAATCCCCGAGCCAAAACAGCAGTTGTATCCCCAGAAGCATCGCAGCCCAAAACAACGGATTTGCTGGCGTCATCCAGATGAGACTGAGTCCTAGAATCCATAAGGGCAGTCGGCCTAATGACATGGCGGTAATCAAGAAGGGTTTTTTTAATGGCATGGAGTTGACCCAATTCCCTGCTAACAGCGGAATCAAGCCTTTGGCGAACGGCTCCACCGCACCGACAAAACCAATCAGAATCGCCGATGCCGTTAGCCGTTCCATAAGTAGCGGCAGTATCGTATTCGGATCAAAAAAAACGAGGCCAACGGTGAACAGGATCCCCTCGGCCACAAGCAGGTTATAGTTTCTGCGCGTCTCCCCGCGAGTTAATGCTCTGGCCAATGCTCCCGCTCCTTTGCGTCCGGCTGCAGCTCCACATCAGGGATCTGCCAGTTAATAGGTGTACGTCCGTGTTTCTGAAGGAAAGCGTTTGCCAGCGAAAAGTGGCGGCAGCCGAAAAATCCCCTCTGGGCTGAGAGCGGACTGGGATGGGCGGCTGTGAGGACCAGGTGTCTGGAATTGGTCACCAAAGCCGCCTTTTTGCGCGCGTTCGCGCCCCACAGCAAGTACACCACAGCCTCCTGTTTGCCGTTGATCAGCTCTACAACCCTATCTGTAAGTACTTCCCACCCCTGCCCACGATGGGATCCTGCGGCACCGGCCGTTACCGTTAGACTCGTATTGAGGAGCAGCACACCTTGCTCGGCCCAGGGCACAAGATACCCGTTGTCGGGTATGGAGCAGCCTAAGTCACTCTGCAGTTCCTTGTATATGTTTAGCAGCGATGGCGGTATGGTGACGCCCTGCTGTACAGAAAAAGCCAGACCATGTGCCTGGCCTGGACCGTGGTAGGGATCCTGCCCAAGAATAACAACCTTTGTATCGGAATAGGAGGTTAATTTCAAAGCCTCATATATCCTGAACATATCCGGATATACAGTCTTGGTGCGATACTCCCCCTTGAGAAAGCCTCGCAAGCGCAGATAGTAATCCTGCACGAATTGATCCTGCAGAAGTGGATCCCAATCATTGCCGAGTTGAACCACATAAACACCCTCTATCTTCGACCTGTACTTCTCGTTTTCGCTGCAAAGGGTTGATCTCCTCCAGACACAAAAAGAAAATCCACGGCTTCCCTAGTTGCAGGAAAGCGGCGAGACGATAGTGAACCAACATAAGAGGTGATGCCCATGAATCCATCCACCCGCCGGATTGGCCTAATCGCTCTCGTCCCTATTTTTCTCATCGCGTTTGGCACAGTGGGTTACATGATTCTGGCTGATCTACCCGTTATCGATGCGCTGTATATGACCTTTATCACTGTTTCGACGGTGGGCTTTCGTGAAGTGACCGACCTAGACGCTGGAGCAAAGATCTTCACCATCGGACTCATCATCGCTGGCATCGGCACTGTAGCCTACACCCTTACATCGGTCGCGGCCTTCCTGCTTGAGGGCGAATTCAGTAAGATTCTCCGGAGGAGACGTATGGAAAAGCAAATCGCCAGGCTGAGAAACCACTATATCATCTGCGGAGCCGGCCAAACAGGCCAGGTTGTCATCGAACAGTTCCGAAAACGCGAATTGGCTTTCGCAGTGATTGACGAAGATGCTCACGTCGTTGAAGAACTGCAGAAGGACGGCACGCTGGCCGTGGTAGGCGATGCTACCCATGAAGAGGACTTGGAATCCATTGGGATCCGACACGCGAAAGCACTCATCGCCACCCTGTCCACCGATGCGGAAAATGTCTTCACTGTTCTCACTGCTCGCGAACTCAACCCCGATCTCCACATTGTAGCCCGCGCTTTTGACCGCGCCACCCATTCGAAACTACGCAAAGCGGGGGCGAACAATACGATTTCCCCCAATGAACTGGGAGGAGCCCGGATGGCAGCTCTCATCCTGAAACCGGCTGTGATCGCTTTCATTGATGTCATTACACGGGCGGGCGAGACCGACCTTGAGCTGGAGGAAGTCCGTATCTGTCCGGGCTCGCACATGGTTGGACAGACGTTAAAGGATGTCCGCATCCCAGAAAAAACGAGCTGCCTAGTGCTCGCAATCCAAGAGGACGGCAGCGAGACACTGCGTTTTAACCCTAGCTTCCAAGAAACCTTAAGTGAAGGCGACACCATGCTCGTCCTTGGTCAAGCAAAGCAGATCAACCGCCTGCGGGAGCTAGCGTGCGAGCCACTCCTAAACCTCAACGATGACTAGCGCACAGCCTCACTGATGGCTGTACACGTCCCAACCGAGGTAGGTGGTCAGGGCCTCAACGATTCCTGCTGCCGATGCCGACAGGTTAATGGCGACGTGATGCTCGAAACCGTGACGGCAGATGTGCTGCATCAGTGTCTGCAAGTCGCTCACCTGGGCAACTCCCCAAGAACCGAATGTCTCCAATGTGTCTTCGGTGATCGTCCCTTCGGCTGTATACGCGCGGAGTCTCCCGGTGGCATCATCAGTAGCTATCCGGGCGAATGTCACTGGACCGGGTTTGAGTCGTCCCTCAATAGCACCGTAAGTATTCTCGGACCCCAACGTCGATGCCAGAATCTGCGGGAAACTGACACTCGGCGTGGTACTGCCGGTGTGATAAGCATCACAAGCGAAGTTTCCGCAGTGAAACAGAACGACTCGGTCCGGGTCGCTGTCCACGTTGTTATTCCAATCCACCAAAGCACTGGGCTGTTCAGAAGCAGCCTGCAGAATCAACATGCTAAGCGCCCCCGCCACGTCACTCTCGCAAGCAGCCGGTACCCTCTCCTGGGACAAAACACTCATCACCAGGCACGGGTTAATTCCTAAATGCCTCTGGAGAGCATCCCAGCATTGGACGGCAGCAGCAGACAATCCCTGCTCCCGAACCCAACGTCGGTAGATCACTAGGAGTTTGGCCAATTTAAGGCGCGAGTCCTTCGGGACGGTCTCCCAGGCCATATAACTGGCCAACTCCTTCAGGTTGTCCTGCACCACCGTATCAGCATCTGGCAGCGCTCTAACACCCTCGATTACGTCACTCAACTCCAACGGCTCGACACTGACCGCATGACGCTCCAAGATTTTCTCGCTGAACCGTACCGTGTTAAAGTCGCCTGGGCGCATCCCCAACAGCCCGATCCGAGCTCCGCGCACAGCCCGAACCACTCGACAGACTGCAGCGAAATTCATGAGGTCCCGGGCAAAGTCATCCGTCTCCGGATCCACTGTATGTCGCTGGGTCAGCGAAAACGGAATCCCGGCTTGGTAGAGGTTATTACAGACAGATATCTTACCGCAGAACGCATCGCGTCGATGCTCGTAATCCAGCTGTCCCAAACGATCAGCAAAGGCATGGACAAGGATCGGTACGGGTTTGTCAAACTCCCGCAAAACGCGCAGTACACTTTTCTCGTCACCGAAATTCGGCAGAGATACGATGATGCCAGCGATATCCTCCCTCTCAGACCGAAACAGGTCGGCACACGCGAGCGCGTCAGCTGTCGACTGCACACTGCCGTACGTACCGTAATCCTCTGGCAGAATCACCGGTTCAATTCCATGGTCACGCAGCACAGACAGCAGCCGCTTACGACCCTCTAAACACAGCGAGTCAGCAAAAAAACCGCGATTCCCAAGAATGACACCCATCTTCATGTGATGGCCCTCCTTTTATTCCTTAGACCCTACTGCCTCCAAAAACTGGGTTGTGGCCAAAGCAGCACCGGCGGCATCTAGACCATAGTGCCGCAGGACTTCGGTTT
>SLOG01000026.1 GCA_007132635.1 Limnochordia bacterium | reverse complement strand
CAAGCGAGCGGCGTTTTTGCTTTGGTGGAGCCCACTCCAGTTGGTGTTGGCCGGCGTCCGGATGTACTCGAACGGGTATCGCGAGAATGCGGCATGCCGCTTGTAACGGCTGTTGGCGTCTACAGGGAACCGTGGATCCCTGATTGGGTCCGCAAGGCCTCTGAAACTGAACTGGCGGATTGGATGATCGAAGAGCTCACCGTTGGGATTGCCGGTGTTGGTTTTTGTGCGGGCTGGATAAAGATTAGTGCCGGGGACAAAGGTCTGTCAGAGCAAGAGGCGAAGGTTCTGCGGGCTGCCGCGAGAGCCAGTCGTGTCACTGGTGCCGCTGTCGGCAGCCATACTGTGCGAGGAGATGTCCTCCTGCAGCAGCTGCAGATTTTTGCGGATTCTGGAGGAGATGTCCGGCGGTTCGTGTGGATCCATACGCAGGCTGAGTCGAACACGCAGCTGCATCGGCAGGTCGCCGAGCGGGGTGCTTGGTTGGAATATGATGCTGTAGGCAGCGAGCCGGATCCAGTGTATATCGAGCATCTGACGCGTATGCTGGACCTGGGTTTCGGATCGCAGCTGCTGTTGAGTCAGGACCGCGGTTGGTATGACCCTGCCAAGCCATTAGGAGGCACACCGAAACCCTATACCTACTTGACTGACGGGTTTTTACCCAGGTGGTTAGAACACGGTGTTTCCCAAGATGTTGTTGACCAAATCACGCGCAGGAATCCTTTTCAAGCGTTTTCGCGCGGTAACTAGGAGGAATTTGAATGAGTATCAGCACTCTCAGCCAACTGCGGAAGGCTGTGAACGGCTATTGGGCAGAGCGAACGCTTGCCCAGATCGACTATGCGCAGGAACTGTCAAAGACAATGGACGGAAAGTATGATGGTTTGATCAGTCGTGCGTTGGCGGCGCTGTTGGCGGCCTATGACGAGGAAAAAACGATCACAAAGTCGGCCGCTCAGGCTGCAGAACATGTTCTATCCGACATGGCGGCAGCAGCCAAACAGTATGAGATGATCTGTGTTTCGCATGCGCACATCGATATGAACTGGATGTGGCGTTTTGACGAGACCGTCGCTATCACACTCGATACATTCGAGACGATGCTTCGCTTGATGGAAGAGTATCCGAAGTTCACGTTCTCGCAATCCCAAGCCTCCGTGTACAAGATTGTTGAGGACCATGCACCAGATATGCTGGAGGAGATTAAGACCCGCGTACACGAAGGACGATGGGAAGTATCCGCCTCCACATGGGTCGAAACGGATAAAAACATGCCCAGTGGCGAGAGCTTGGCTCGGCACATTCTTTACACTAAGCGCTATCTATCGCGGCTGCTGGATTTGGATCCGGATACACTGCGTTTGGATTACGAACCAGATACCTTTGGTCACAGTCTCAATGTCCCCGAAATCCTAGCATCCGGTGGGGTCGAGTTTTACTATCACTGCCGAGGTGCTGACGATGAAAATATCTACCGATGGGAGGCGCCGTCGGGTCGGTCCATACTCGTTTACCGCGAACCCCTTTGGTACAATGCCGCTATTGAACCCAAGATGGCTAGCTACGTGCCGGGTTTCTGCACTAAGTACGGGATGAAGACGATGCTGAAGGTGTACGGAGTTGGCGATCACGGTGGCGGGCCGACTCGGAGGGATATTGAGCGGATATTGGACATGCAGGAGTGGCCTGTGTTCCCCTCCATACGTTTTGGCACCTATGCAGAGTACTATCAACAGGTGCGTGCAGTTGCTGACAAACTCCCAGTAGTGCGCGGAGAACGGAACTTCATTTTCACTGGCTGCTACACGTCCCAATCCCGGATTAAGATGGCTAACCGCGTCGGTGAAGCCGCTCTAAACGAATCAGAAGCGCTGAGCGCGTTAGCGTCTGTAAAAGCCGGGCGTAACTACAACCGCGATGGGTTTTTCGCAGCCTGGCGGAACCTATTGTTTAATCAGTTCCATGACATTATTCCCGGTTCAGGCGTCATTGATACGAGGGAACATGCTATGGGGTTGTTTCAGAACGCGCTGGCAGTCGCTGGGACGGAAAAGACTCAAGCGATGCGGGGCATTACCAAGCAGATTAACACAGCAGCAATGGCGAAATTGGGCGACATAAGCGATACCGTGTCCGAGGGAGCTGGTGTCGGATTTGGTGTCGATGCTTTCGGCGTCTCCCAGACATCGCGCGGTGCAGGCATTAACCGCGTGTTCACTGTGTTTAACAGCGCACTTTGTCCGCGCAGCGAGACCGTTGAGGTTATCGTGTGGGATTGGCAGGGCGATACAAGCCGCCTAGTGGTAAAGGACGAAAGTGGTGATGAAGTACCGCATCAGCTTTTGGAGGCAGGGACCAATCACTACTGGGGACATACGTACGTGAAACTGTTGATTCAGGCAGAAGTGCGGTCTTGTGGATACAGCACGTATTTGGTCACGGAAGATCCAAATATGGAACCGAGGAAGGCTTGGCCGCTGCAACCCCGTGTTGAACGACGCCCTGATCTGATTTTGGAAAACGACCAGATTAAAGCGACATTTGATTCTGTCAGTTTGGCGCTGCTGTCTCTAGTGGACAAGAGCACGGGGCAGGAACTCATTGACAAGAAGCGTTCTGCAGCCTTTCGCTTGATTCAGGAAGATCCCGGAGCGGGGATGACATCTTGGATAGTCGGTACCTATGCGTCTGTGGAACCTCTGGTCAAAAACGCGAAATTCAAAAACACGCATAAGCTTGTTGGGCAGTTTCTGCACAAGCCCGAACTGCGCCAGGTCTTGGCGTATGAAATAGAGTTTGAACGTTCGAAGCTTGAGGTTACCGTGTCTCTTGATAAAGGCAGCCGTTCGCTCCGCTTCGATGTCGAATGCGACTGGCATGAGGTTGGAAAACCTGGTCGGTATGTTCCGCAGCTCAATTTCTTTGCGCCGGTCAGCTATAATTGCAGCGCCTATAAATATGATGTTCCGTTTGGCACCATCGAACGGCCGAGCCTGAATATGGATGTACCTGCTAACAGCTTTGCTGTTGCACTGGGGCAGCAAGCGAAGGCGGCGCTTATGGTGACAACCGACTCGAAGTACGGTTTTCGCGGTGTCGACAACGGCATCGGAGTGTCACTCATTCGCAGTTCGTTTGATCCCGACCCGTATCCCGAATACGGTATCCACCGCTTTACCCTTAACCTAAGCGCTGTTTCGCAGACTGCTCCCAATAAGCAGCTGATTCAACATGCGTATAATCTCAATCACCCTCTGACGCCGTATTCTGCGTCCATCCAGGCGGGGTCACTGCCTCTCTCCGACAGCCTTATCCGGCTCGAAGAAGGGGGAGTTGCCGTATCCTCCGTTAAGATGCTGGAGGACGGGGAAGATAGCGGTCAAACCCTGCTTGTACGTCTCTATGCAGTGGAAGGAAAAGATACGGGTGTCCGGCTGCGGACGGGAAAGTCTGTGCAGAAGGCCTTTCTCGTGGATATTAACGAAAATCCGGTTGATGGTGAGGTCACGGTAGATGGCGATCGAGTCTCCTGTACCGTAGGGGCAGGCCGCATTGTCAATCTCTGCATTTCGTTGGCTTAGGAGGGGGACATTGGATGGAATTTCAACCAGATTACCAACACGTTCTTGATGCCGCATACAATCGGGCTCCTCGGCGGATTCCGCTTTATGAACACATCATCTCGGACGAGGTTATGGAGCGTGTTCTTGGTGTTAGCTTTCGAGAACTAGCGGCAGGTACTCGCGCCGATCGGCGCGAGTACCTGCGCCATTACGTGGAGTTCTTTAGAACTATGGGATACGATACAGTAAGCCTGGAAAAAGGAATTGGCAGTATAATGCCGGGAAGCGGAGCCCTTGGAGCCCACAAACCCGGGGTTATCAAGGACCGCAGCGACTTCGAACGCTATCCCTGGGCTGATCTACCCACTTTGTTTTTCGAACGTTATCAGGAAGATCTGTCGCTGCTGGAAGAAGTCATGCCAGCCGGAATGAAAGCAGTGGGAGGGCCTGGCAACGGCGTTTTTGAGTGTGTACAGGATGTCGTTGGTTTTACGCAGCTCTGTTATATTCAGGCCGACGATCCTAAACTCTATGCTGATCTGTTTGGGGCAGTGGGTGAGACCATGGTAGCGATCTGGCAGGAATTCCTAAGGCGTTACGGCCAAACCTATGCTGTCTGCAGATTTGGCGATGATTTGGGTTTTAAGAGTTCGACATTGATCTCGGAAGCCGACATCAAACAGCACATTATCCCGCAGTATGCCCGGGTGGTTCAGCTAGTGCACGAGGCCGGAAAGCCCTTCCTTCTCCATTCGTGCGGGAATATCTTTGGGGTTATGGATGCGCTGTTGGACGTAGCTCGTATTGACGCAAAACACTCCAACGAGGATGTCATAGCGCCGTTTTCTGTCTGGGTTGAGAAGTATGGTAATCGGATCGGTAATTTCGGAGGCATTGACACAGATGTTCTGGTGCAGCAGAAAGGTGACGAAATAGCAGACTATGTAGGGGATGTTTACCAGGTAGCTCAAGCCGCTGGGGGAGTCGCCTTGGGATCAGGGAACTCGATTCCCAACTATGTGCCGTCCGAAGGGTATTTGGCCATGGTTGAGGCCGTGCGAAGTCTGAGGGGCGAGTAAGCGGTGGAATGGCTGGTCTTAGCTGATGATCTTACGGGGGCGGCAGACACCGGCCTTCAGTTCGCTCAGTCAGGTCTTACGACTTCCCTTGTACTGTCCGAATGTGCTGTCCAGGCCCGGGATACTGAGGTCTTGGTTGTGGATACAGAAAACCGCCGCCGGCAGGATCTGCGAGCTGTACGGCAGGCCATAGTAAGCGGCTGGCGGCTCCGAGCTGTTGAAGAACAACAGTGCTTCTTAAAAATCGACTCCACGATGCGAGGTCATGTCGGAATCGAACTGGATGCGCTAATGAAGGTGTCCAAGTGCAGAACGGCGGTTATTACTCCTGCGTATCCCCAGAACGGACGCAAGGTGATGGGAAGCGCGCTGTATGTGCATGGCGCAAGAAAGGGAGACCTTCTGAATCACCTAAGGCCTTTTACGCAGTCGCAAGTGCATGGGTATAGGTTAGATGACTTGAGACAAGGCCGGGCTCTGCCAATGGAGGGGATCATCGCCGCCGATGCTGAAACCCCTCAGGACTTGGAGCATTTGGTTATCCACGCTCGGAGTCAATTTGGACGATGTCTTTGGGCTGGCTCTGCGGGCCTTGCCAAAGCGCTGATGTCCTCGCAGGGCCGAAAGCCTCATGGTGTTAACCAACACGTGAACCTGCCCTCTTTCCAGCATGCTTTCGGGGTAGTGGGCAGCCAAAGTGCTGTAAGCCGCAGACAGGTTGAAGATGCCGAAAGACATGGCATGGCTGTATTCTGTTGGGATCCGGTTTTTTTACTTGACAGCCTTGATGAGGCTGCAGCTATCGCCCTGGAAGCGTTGACGGTCCATGGAACTGCAGTCGCTACAGTGTCACCCTCGAAATCGGGGGATCTTTCCGGCACTGCGGCCGCTGCGTTAGGGAGGCTCACTGCGGCGGTATTGCTGTCGATCACGGACACCGCCTTGTTCCTAACCGGTGGTGATACGGCCTATGAGGCATGCCGGGCTTTCGGCGGCACTCGGCTGCGAGTATTGGATGCCTTTTCCGAGGGAGTTCCTATTTGTCGCGTTGAAGACGGCCCAGAGCGGGGAATGTTTATAATCACAAAAGCCGGGGGGTTCGGTGGTGCATCTATGATGCGCGATGCCTTGGATTGCTTGCGCAAAGGAGGGGAAATCAGTGGCTAGACGACCCGTCATCGGAATCACTATGGGGGATCCAGCGGGTATCGGCCCGGAGATTGTGCTGAGAGCCCTGGCAGATCGGGATGCACTTCCTCCTTGTCGACCGGTTGTTATAGGGGACGCTTGGGTACTGAGGAAGGCGGCAGACGAGCTAGATATCGCCGTGTCAGTCTCTGCCTATGGCGATATGGAGACAGTTGATCATGGAATGTCCGGAATTGATTGCCTTGACTTGCAGGTGGCAGACTGCGGGCTGTTGGTCGGCTGTCCGTCCGCCGCGTCGGGGCGAGCGGCCTATGCATATCTGGCTGAGGCTGTTCGATTGGCTCTAAAAGGGTCAATTCAGGCTATCTGCACGGCGCCCATCAGTAAAGAGGCTCTCCACATGGCTGGCTATCGCTATCCTGGTCACACAGAGATTTTGGCTGAGATGACTGGGGTCCGCGACTACGCGATGCTTCTGTCAGCACCAAATCTAAAGGTTATCCACGTTACTACGCATATGGGTTTGGTGGACGCTGTACAGAGCATAAAGGCGGCGCGTGTCCTGTCTGTGATTGAGTTGGCCCACGAAGTCTTAGCCCGGGCAGTGAAGGCGCCGCGCATTGCTGTCTGCGGCGTCAATCCCCACGCGGGGGAAGGCGGTCTGTTTGGCTGTGGTGAAGAGGAGAACGAAATCCGGCCTGCATGCGAACGAGCTCAGCAGATGGGAATCAATGCGATAGGTCCGCTGCCTCCGGATACGGTGTTTTTCCGAGCCTATCGAGGAGAATTTGATGTGGTGGTGGCGATGTATCACGATCAGGGACACATTCCAGTGAAGTTGCTGGGCTTCGAACAAGGAGTGAACATTACCGTCGGACTTCCGATTGTGCGTACTAGTGTGGACCATGGGACGGCTTACGACATTGTCGGCCGAGGCATTGCTGATCCGTCGAGTCTGCAGGCTGCCATACGAGATGCGGTCACCTTCTCCGAGCAGGGAAACGAAAACACCGGGAAGGCTGATACTCCTTCCCGGTAGCAAAGGGCTAGTCTTGTCAGCTGCCTCCAATGTGTTTCCGTACCAGCTCTTCCGCCTCGCCCTCGTTCGGGAAGCGGCCCAACTCCTGCTTGGAAAAGACTCGTCGGTCATTGATGTCGACTTCAAAGACTCCACCACTCGCAGGTACAAGTTCTACCCCGGTGATCTGGTTTCTGTGTTCATCCAGCAGACGTTCCGCCAAACTGGCGGCTTTGGATAGGTACCCTCAAGCTGTACAGTAGTGAATGCGAACCCTCATAACTATCACCTCCCATAATGCTCCTCTGACAAGTAACTTAGGTGACCGGTTGGCGTTTTCCTCCCTTCCGGTGGTCGTAACTCGAAATTCTTGAGGAAAGGGTGGCTGTCTTGGCTTATACTGTGATGGATTACATACAAGCAATGGAACGACTAGCACCGTCACGCCTGGCTGCTGGCTGGGACAATGTGGGTCTGCAGGTCGGTACGGCAAACCAGCCCGTGCAGAGCGTCGTTGTCTGTCTAACCGTTACGGGGGCGCTTGTGACAGCTGTTGCAAGTAGGGCGGATCTCATCATAGCCCATCATCCGCTTATTTTCCGCCCACTAATGTCCCTGCGTGCCGATCGGCCGGATACGAGTCCGATCGTTCGCTTGGCGGTTGACGGAACGGCTGTGTACGTGAGTCACACGAATCTTGATCACGCAGAGTTCGGTTTGAACTACTGGCTCGGTCAGCGGTTGGGACTAACAGATTCACAGGTTCTGGAGCCGCTACCCGACTGCCCGACGGCTGGATTAGGGCGTATTGGAAGTTGTCAACCGATGACGCTGGCCTCGTTGGTGCAGAAGGTAGAGAAACGGCTGGAGGTTCCGGTTCGCTGTTTGGGCGAGGCAGATAGACTATGTCGGCGCGTGGCCGTGTGCGGCGGTTCTGGAGGCCGTGTGATAGAACGAGCACACGCGCTGCAAGCTGATGTGCTGGTCACAGGGGATATTGACTACCATGAGGCGCTTTTCGCCGAGTCTCTCGGATTGGCACTCATTGATGCCGGACATTTCGGCACCGAACGACATATGGCATATGAGGTAGCCGCTTATCTCGCTGAACAGATGCCCGAAGTCACACTAGAGACATCTGAAATAGGAGCTGACCCATGGCAGTTAAGAGGTTAGGAAGGCGGTAGTTGTCCAGGATCCTGCCGTGTGGTATACTGAAGGTGCTTGAAGGTGAAACAGGTGATCGCAGACGGAAGTCTGAGGAAAGTCCGAGCTCTAAAGGGCAGGGTGCTGGGTAACACCCAGTGGGGGCGACCCTAAGGAAAGTGCCGCAGAAACATACCGCCATACTGATTGGTGTGGTAAGGGTGAAATGGTGAGGTAAGGGCTCACCAGCAGCCAGGTAACTGGTTGGCTAGGCAAACCCCACCCAGAGCAAGGTCAAATAGGAGAGGAAGAACGGCCCGTTCTGCTTGACTCTCGGGTTGACTGCATGAGGTGTTAGGCAACTGACATCCAAGATAGATGATCACCCGTGACAGAACTCGGCTTATCGTTTCACCTTCAGTTCAGTAAGTCCAAGCTCTGATCGATACAATACGGTCAGAGCTTTTCGCGCGCAGCGGCCTTTTGAGCTGGGTTTTTTCTTTTTTTTGGGAAACCCGCGCGAAATCTTTCAAAAATGTTTGGGAAGGGAAGGAATTCGTAGATGCCTGCCGAAATAGATGGCAAGTGGTGAGTTGTGGGAGAAAGTGGCGCGATATGCCGGGAAGGTGGCGGCCTATGTTTATGGGTGAGTATCAGCATAGCTTGGACGCCAAAGGGCGGCTGATCATTCCGGTCAAATTCCGCGACGAGTTAGGTGAAAGCGGTGTCATCACTCGTGGCCTGGATAACTGTTTGTTTCTTTTTCCTCAGGACGAGTGGCGCGTGTTGGAAGCGAAACTCAAGAGTCTCCCGCTCACCAAAGCCGATGCGCGGCAGTTTGTACGTTTCTTCTTCTCGGGTGCTACCGAAGTCGAACTCGACAAACAGGGGCGAATCATTGTACCTCAAAATCTTCGGGAATATGGTCAGTTGGACAAGGAAGCGACGATTATTGGCGTTTCAAATCGAGTGGAGATCTGGAGCCGTACCCGTTGGGATTCTTACATGGACGAAGCGGAGAATTCCTATGAGATCATCGCCGAGAACATCGTTGAGCTTGGGATCTAGGAAGGCGTTTATTTTCTCCGCTTTTCCACGGACGAGTGCATCCATGAACTCGTCCGGAGAACAAGGGGAAAAGCTGATTCCTTCCTGGGTGATTAAGGAGGATCCTGATGGCTGCACCTCATCGTCCCGTGCTTCTCAAAGAGACATTGGCAGGATTAGCCGTTCAGCCCAAAGGCGTATACGTCGACTGCACGGTAGGATTTGGAGGTCACAGCGAAGCGCTGCTTCGGGCAGAATCATCCGTGCAGCTAATTGGTTTGGATCAGGATCCTCAGGCGTTAAGGTATGCAGCAGAACGTCTCGCTTGTTTCGGTTCAAGAGTGCGGCTTGTCCCGGCAAATTTTAGGGAGCTCCGAGCTGTACTGGATCGACAGGGATTTGGACAGGTTCAAGGCATACTGATGGATATCGGGGTCTCGTCGGTGCAGCTGGATGATGCAGCGAGAGGGTTTTCGTATCAGACGGATGCGCCGCTGGACATGCGAATGGACCCTGGTCGCAAACTGGATGCTGCCGAGTTGGTTAACTCGTTGTCTGAACAGGAATTAGGGGACATCATTGCTCGGTTCGGTGAAGAACGATGGGCAAAACGGATCGCCAAGTTTATTGTCGACCAACGGAAAAATCGCCGAATAACGACCACAGGGGAGTTGGTTGACGTCATTAAACAGGCAGTCCCCAAAGGGGCTCGCCGACAAGGGCCTCATCCAGCAAAACGTACGTTTCAGGCATTGCGCATTGCTGTCAATGATGAGTTGGGCGCTTTGAAAGATGGGCTTGATCAGGCGGTGCAGTCCTTGGCCCCAGGAGGACGTCTGTGCGTTATCACGTTCCACTCTCTGGAGGATAGGATTGTCAAGGACACCTTTCGTCGGATGGCACAAGGATGTGTGTGTCCGCCGCAGTTTCCGCAGTGTGTTTGTGGACATGTGCGCAAACTGCGAGTTATCACCCGCAAACCTGTTGTACCATCATTGGAAGAAACAGCCGGGAATCCACGGGCGCGCAGTGCGAAACTGCGGACAGCCGAACGGCTGGAGGAGGTGTAGACGTGAGTACTGCCGAAAAGTTACACCAGCAGTTTGATTACGCTGAGGCAAGGACGGCTGCAGCTGATGCACCGGGTCGCAGTCGACCGCGATGCCGCAAACGGCGGAAGCGGGTTCCGGAATCGTTAGTTGTATGCCTGTTTGCAGGGATTGTTGTGGGTATTGCACTCCTGTACTTGGGTCAGCAGCTGTACATCATGCAGCTAGATGTAAACATATCGCGAATGGAGTCAGCTTATGCAAATGTCCGTTCAGAAAATCAACAGTTGGCGCTGAGTCTAAAACGCGCCCAGTCTTTGGCGGCTGTCGAAGAAGCAGCTAGAGGGCGGTTGGGCATGGTTGAGCCAACGCAGGCAAACTTCCTAGTGTTAGCACCCGATGATAGTACTATGCCTGGGTCTGGACGTTGGATGGCTGATGGAGACGGGGACCCGCAGCAGTTTGTTTTCCGTGCCATGTCTGATTGGCTGGGCGGTTGGCTGCCGATAGGGGGAGTTGAAGCTGGCCGAATTGAGGATTAAGAAGCTCGTAAGGGTCCGTATATGTATTGTCCTTTTGGGCTTTTCCCTGCTGGCCTTAACGGCTGGAGTCCGTTTGTTCTATTTACAAATTTTGGAAGGCACTCGCTTTACTCAGCTTGCCCAAGGGCAGCGTATTCGTCCAACGGAGATCGATGCTGCTCGGGGCAGCATCTACGATCGAGATTTCGGAACTCTAGCGATAAGCATAGGGGCCCAAGCTGTTTATGCCGTACCCAGCGATCGGCGCGATCCGGGGCAGGCAGCAGCTCAATTGGCTCCTTATTTGTCGTTAACGGAAGACGAGATTCTCTCGCTCTTGGCCAGTGATCGGGACACGATCTGGCTGGAACGTCGTTTGAATGTTGACCAAGCCCGTTCAATCGGTGAACTGCAGATACCCGGGATTAGGGTAATAACGCGCCCCCAAAGATTCTACCCGCAGGACAGTTTGGCAGCCAATGTCTTGGGTTTTGCCGGAGTGGACAATCAGGGGCTTGAAGGTTTGGAGCATATGTATGACGAAATTCTTAGAGGTGTCCCGGGTCGTGTTCACATGGAACGCGATGCAAACTGGCGTCAGATCCCAGGTGGTCTGGACAACTTGGTGCCGCCGCAGCACGGCCATGATCTAGTTTTGACCATTGATTCGACTATTCAGTATTTAGCCGAACGGGAGATTCAGGCTGCTGTTCAGAGTTCGCAGAGTGATCGGGGTATTGTTGTCATAATGGACCCCAATACGGGGGCCATTCTTGCAAACGCTATTTATCCTTCTTTTGATCCCAATGAGTACCAGATTCACCCCCCGGAAGTAAGGCGCAACGCGGTGGTTACTGACCAGTATGAACCCGGATCAACATTCAAGATTATCACAGGCGCTGCTGCTTTGGACTCAGGGACGGCGTCGATGGATGCAAGGTATGAGAGCAGCTCCGTCTGGGAGGTTGGCGGAGGTCGGGTGCGCAATTGGCAGCTTCAGACACGCGGAACGCACAGCTTTACTGGTGCCATGGAAAACTCAGACAATGTTATTTTCGCCAAATTGGCCGTTGAAATGGGGCCAAAGGTGTTTCACGAATATGCTGCGGCTTTTGGTTTTGGTGATCGGTTGGGTATCGATTTTCCGGGGGAGTCTCGCGGTACACTTCCTGTTCCGGGAGAAACGCAATTTGGAGAGACTTTGCGCTGGGCGAATATCGGTTTTGGACAAGGCATTGCTGTCACCCCTCTGCAGCTGACCGCTGCTACGGCAGCGATTGCCAATGGGGGCAGACTGATGCGTCCTTACTATGTTAGCGAGATACGGGACTATAGTGGTAAGGTGTTAGAACGCGCTGAACCCATCGTTATTGGTCACCCGATCTCAGAAGCGACGTCCAAAACTATGGTTGACGTTTTGCGTTCGGTTGTGGAAAATGGTACTGCTGGCCGCGCAGAAGCTGTAGGTTTTCGTGTAGCTGGAAAGACGGGTACTGCAGAGGTGGCTGAAGGCGGTCGTTATGGGGAGAAGAGAATAGCCTCCTTCGTTGGGTTTGCGCCAGCTGACGCTCCCGAGGTCACCGCTCTTGTTGCGTTATATAACCCGAAGACCGACGTGCGCTTGGGTGGTGTGTTAGCAGCACCGGTTTTCCAGACGATAATGGAACAGACTCTAGAGTATCTAGGGGTCCGGCGTCAGAAAACAGTCACAGAGAGATCACTCATGACGGTGGTACCTAATATTCGGAACTTCCCTTTAAACGAGGCGCGGGAGATTCTTTTGGAGGCTAATCTCCAGGTCACCGGAAATCAGGGAGACGTTGTTCTGGACCAAATTCCTAGTCCGGGAAGTCGTGTCCCTGTTAACACGACTGTGAATCTGTTCTTCCACTCTGAGTCCGAAACGCGAATGACGAGTGTCCCAGACGTTCTGGGGAAAAGTATGCGAGATGCCTCTCAAGTCGTTTTGGAGACAGGATTGCGCATTCGGATTGTCGGAAGTGGAACGGCATCAAGCCAGAGTCCCAAACCGGGGACACAAGTGCCTCTGGGTTCAGTGATTGAGGTAGAATTTTCTCAGGAATGAGGGAGACTGATCGTGCAACTCCAAGCGCTTCTAGCAGACTATCCCCATCGATTGATCGGAGAGAGTGTTGACATAACCGATATTGTGTATGACTCTCGGAAAGTCACTCCTGGGAGTTTGTTTGTGGCCGTTTCGGGGTTTACGGTGGACGGGCATGCTTTCGCTGCGGAGGCGCAGCGCAAACAAGCCGCAGCAGTTTTGGTTGAGAGACCCTGCTCCGTTGCTATACCCCAAGTTATCGCGGAAAATACTCGAGATGCCTTGGGTGTTGTTTCGGCGATGTTCTTCGGTAATCCGTCCCATTCGATGCGTGTCATTGGTGTCACCGGGACCAACGGAAAGACTACGACTACGTATCTCATCAAGGCTATCTTGGAGGCTGCGGGGTTTCGCGTCGGTTTGATCGGCACCATTCAGAACATGATCGCTGATCAGATCCTGCCAGCGCATCGCACAACTCCAGAAAGCGTTGACCTGCAAAGACTATTCAGTGTTATGCGGAAAGACCATGTTGATTACGCAGTCATGGAGGTTTCATCACATGCGTTAGCACTGAAACGAACAGTGGGCACTGAGTTTGATATAGGGGTGTTTACTAATCTGACTCAAGACCATCTGGATTTTCACTCCGACTTTGACGCGTATCTGGCTGCTAAAAGCTTGCTCTTTTCAGGGTTGACTCCTAGAGGGATGAAAAAGGGTAAGGCGGCTGTCATCAATGGGGACGACCCTCATGCAGCCGCGTTAATTAGCCGCAGTGCTGCGCCTGTCCTAACATATGGTTTGAGCGACGAGTCCATGTGCCGAGCCCTGCACCCGCGTGTTTCGAATGCAGGTGTCGAGTACCACCTTGCTTCGGCGTTGGGAGACTTGACCCTGTCGCTCGCGTTAACTGGCCGCTTTAATGTGTATAACTCCTTGGCTGCTGCATGTGCTACCCTTTTGGAAGGCCTCGAACCCATGCATGTTAAGAGTGGATTGGAAGAGGTACAGGGAGTACCGGGTCGTTTCGAGGCTGTACGATGTGGTCAAGACTTCGCCGTCATTGTCGACTATGCGCACACTCCTGACGGCCTCGAGAATGCTCTGGAGACCGCTCGGAGCCTGGCGGGGAAACGACGAGTCATTACCGTCATGGGTGCGGGCGGCGATCGTGACCGGACGAAACGGCCCTGTATGGGTGAGACCGCCGGACGGCTCAGCGATCTTGTTATCGTGACCTCCGACAATCCGCGCACTGAAGAGCCCTCGATGATCTGCCGCGATATTGAGGCTGGCTTGGCCCCGACAGGCGTCTTGTACGAGATAATCGTTGAGCGCAGCGAGGCCATTGAAAAGGCTGTGCGTGTCGCTCAACCAGGGGATCTGGTGTTGATTGCGGGTAAGGGCCACGAGACCTATCAGGAGTTCTCTCACGAGACGATTCATTTTGATGACCGCGAGGCGGCTCGAATTGCCTTAAAGGAGCGATTGGGATAATGGAAGCCATGGAGCTCTGTGAGGTTGCGGAGGTTGTAGGCGCGCTGTGTGCACCGAGGGCACAGTGCATCCCGGTCGACGATGTGTGTGTTGACAGTCGATTGGCGCGATCGGGAAGCCTGTTTTTTGCT
>SLOG01000437.1 GCA_007132635.1 Limnochordia bacterium | reverse complement strand
TGCGAACTTCCGGACGACCGAGATCGAAATTGGCTGTTCCCCAACCAATGCTCTCCTGGAGCAGCGGATCAGCATACTCATAGGTCGGACTGCCGTCAAACAACCGCAGGCCATGGTCATCCTTGCAGAAATGGCCAGGCACCCAATCCATGATTACTCCCAGCCCGCGGGCATGAGCACGATCGACGAAGTGCATGAAATCCTTGGGCGTTCCGTAACGGCTGGTGGGGGCAAAGTAACCAGTCGCCTGATAACCCCACGATCCGTCAAAGGGGTGCTCGACAATGGGCATCAGCTCCAGATGCGTGAATCCCATTTCGACAGCATAGTCGACGAGGTCGTCGGCCAACTCCCGATAACTATAGTGTTTCTCAAACCCTTTCTGCTTCCAAGAGCCAAGGCTAACCTCGTAGATACACAGTGGTTCGGCATAGCTGTTATAATCCTTCTTCGCCGCCATCCATTGCTCGTCGTTCCAGGAAAATCCGCGAATGTCATAGACAACCGAACCCGTGTTGGGCCGCACCTCCGCCCAAAAGGCGTAGGGATCACATTTCAGCCGGGCTACTCCGTCGGCTCCGCCAATGCGATACTTGTACACAGTGCCTTCCTCGAGACCGGGTACAAACAAGTGCCAAAGGCCTGAGCTGCCAAGGCGTTCCATGGCGTGGTCTTTGCCGGTCCAGTCGTTGAAGTCCCCAGCTACCTGGACAAATTCAGCGCGCGGCGCCCACACAGTAAAGCGAACACCAGGTATCCCGCCGACTGTCTGCAGATGGGCACCGAGCATCTGATAACTGAAGTAGTGGTTTCCTTCATGGAAAAGGTACCGGTCATATTCACTGTGGGGCGATGCGGTCGTTGTTTTCATTGGTTTACCTCCGAGGAAAAGCACTGTGAAGCAGACAGACTCTCATTGTCCACCAGAACAAGGCAAGTACGTGCCGGGATGATCACGCGTGAGCTGGGTACGCTTCCTAGGGGTTCAATTCCAGCGCGGCTGCCATTGACAACCATAGTCCAGCGGCGATGCGGTAAATCTAAGGGCTTCGGCTGCGCGTTGGCGTTAGCAGCCACAATGATACGCCGCCAAGGATCACCGTTAGCATGGTCTCGCAGAAAAAAGGCCACCATTTCGCTGTCCGTCACGGGAAGAAATCGCAGATGATGGCGGATTTGCTCCACATTTGTCATGCGGAACGCGGGATGCGCTTTCCGAAGAGCGATGAGCCCCCGGTAATAGGCAGACACGCCCTGGTATTTAGCCTTACGGTTCCAATCAAGAGCGTTGATATGATCGGAAGAGCGGTAACTGTTGCGGTCGCCGTACTTGGTCCGCAGAAAATCTTGGCCGGCATGCAGCAGCGGAATGCCTTGAGCCGTCAGCACCAAAGCACCGCACAGTTTATGCATGGCCACCAGCACATCCTCGTCGGCATTTGGCGAAACCTTGGTTAGCTTATCCCACAGGGTCAGATTGTCGTGGGCTTCCGCGTAGTTGATGGATTGAGCAGCTTCGCCCGTCCACGGTCCGTGGGTATAGATCACTTGGTCATAGTCCACTTGGTCGTGGTCTACGGCTCCCACCAACCCGCACTGCACACTAGCCTCCATGCCCACAGCCCCGTTGACGAAGCCGGGCTGCTCTGCAAAGAATACGTGACCCTTGAGTCCATCCCGCATGTCATCGTTGAAGGCGCCGGTCCCGGGAAGCTGCCTTACGTTTCCCTTCAGAGCTCGCTGGTGACCTGGCAGCGGAGAATGGCCGCCGGCCCACCCTTCACCGTACATGATGATGCTGGGATCCACGGCATTCAGTGTACTGCGGATTTCGTTCATCAGAAAGATGTCATGCAGCCCCATAAGGTCAAAGCGAAACCCGTCCATCTGGTACTCTGACGCCCAGTAGACGACGGAATCCAAGATAAGACGGCGCACCATCGACCGTTCGGAAGCGAGTTCATTACCGGTGCCCGAACCATCCGTAAAATGGCCGAAGCGGTCCTGGCGGTAGTAATACCCCGGCACCAGCATGTTGAGATGGGATGTCTGGGTGAAATACGTGTGATTGTACACCACGTCCATAATAACGCGCATGCCCGCGTGTTTGAGGGCCTTGATCATCTGTTTGAGTTCAGCGATCCGTACTTCACCGTGATAGGGGTCCGTCGCGTACGAGCCTTCAGGCACATTGTAGTTGAGGGGATCATAGCCCCAGTTGTACGCTGCTTCCGGATGGCGCTCATCGACAGTGGCGAAGTCAAAGACGGGCATCAGCTGTACGTGGGTAATGCCCAACTCCTGCAAATGGCTGAGGCCGGTGGAGACACCATCTGGGCCTGTCGTGCCTCTCTCTGTTAGGCCTAGATACCTGCCCTTATGCCGCACACCGGACTGCGAATGCCGCGTCATATCTCGAACATGCACCTCATACACAATGGCATCGGCAGCCTGGGCCAAAGGCGGCCGCCTCAAGTCGGACCAACCCTCCGGGTTGGTCCGAGCCAAATCCACCACCATCCCGCGGCGTCCGTTTATGCCGGCTGCTCGCGCGTAGGGGTCGACGGCTTCGTGAATCATCCCATTCACTAACACGCGATAGGTGTAGTATAGGCCATGCTGATCGCCGGAAAGGGTACGCGACCAAGTGCCTCGGTCACTGCGTTCCATGGCGTACTCCGACTTCTGGCCGTCGTCGCCGTCGACGTACGTCATCAGCCACACTTGGATGGCCGTGGGAGCCCATACACGGAATGTCGTTTCCTGCTGGCTGTAAACGGCGCCCAACGGACCAGACTCGTGGTAGCGTTTCTCAAAATCGTGACTAGCCATGCTGGGATACTTAACCACCATACTACGAATCCCCCAAGCCTGGCACGCCTTGGTAGAGTGCTTCGTATTGCCGCGCCGAACTGCGCCACGAGAAATCCATGTCCATGCCGCGCTGACAGAGAGCTCGCCACACATGCTTTTCGCCAAAATAGCCAAGAGCTCGGCGCACCGTAAACAACATGTCATGAGCATTGTAGTTGGCGAAGGCAAAACCAGTCCCTTCACCAGTCTCACTGTTGTAAGACTTTACCGTATCCCTAAGTCCACCCGTTTCACGCACAATGGGAACGCACCCGTAACGCAGGGCCATGAGCTGGGACAGCCCGCACGGTTCGAACAGAGACGGCATCAAAAACATATCCGCACCCGCATAGATTTGGTGCGCTAGAGCGTCGTCAAAACCTATGGCCGCTGCTACTTGATGGGGATTGCGTTGGGCGCGGTCTCGGAGAAACCGTTCGTATTGGCTCTCGCCACTGCCCAAAACGGCAAATTGAACGCCATCGGCAGTGAGTTCGTCGAAAACGTGCGTGATGAGATCCATACCTTTTTGGCCGACAAGACGAGAAATCACCGCGATCATGGGTACCTTCGAGTCCTGCTGCAGCCCCAGCCGCTTCTGCAGAGCTGCTTTATTCACTGCCTTGCCGTTCACTACCGACCTGCTGGTATAGTTCATGGGAATATGCGGATCCGTCTCCGGATTATAGATATCATAGTCCAGGCCGTTAAGGATACCCACCAAGTCCGCACTGCGTTTGCGCAGCAGCCCGTCAAGATTTTCGCCAAAGAACGGAAGCTGTATCTCCTGCGCATACGTGGGGCTGACTGTGGTCAGCTTGTCAGCATACGCAATGCCGCCCTTGAGAAAGTTGACATTGTCGTGGTATTCAACACCATTCGGATGGAAGAAGTTCCAGCCGATATCCAGCAGATCCCCTAGGACCGACTTGGGAAACACTCCTTGGTACTTGAGGTTGTGTATCGTCAGGACAGTACTCATGGTACTGTAAAACGGATCGTCGGCATAATGG
>SLOG01000288.1 GCA_007132635.1 Limnochordia bacterium | reverse complement strand
GACAGTAGATTGACCTCCGCGCCAAATTCGTCCGTATCCTCCATCCGCCCGCTGAGCCCCACGCCCACATTCAGCGAGAACCCGTGACCCAAAGTCAGATCCTCAATGCGCGTATCCAAATAATTCTCTAAAGAGTCCATGTACCAAGTCGTCTTGACTGTGCCTGCGGCAACAGTGCTGACCCCCGAAAACAAGAGCAGTATGAGTCCTAAGGCCAATGCTTTCACGTGTCGTCCTCCCCTAGATTGCTGGTGATGTGCTTCTCGCGTATTCACCATCTAACCGCAGAATTCCTCTTCGGCCAAAACATTTAGATCATGTTCGGTTTTCCTTCAGAGTGTCTTCAACCTCCTCTGTTATGATGGAATCAAATCTACTGAGGAGGGAAACACATTGAAGAACGGCAAAATCATGTTTTTGACGGCACTGTTGGCATTGGGGCTCATCGCTGGGTCGGCTTGGGCTGGTAATCAGCCAGGACCGGTGGAGACCAACACACAGACACAGCAAGCAGAACTGGGAGAGTGTCCAGCCGAGCCGATTCAGACCCGTGCCATGGTACAAAGACAGCTCCGTCAGTCGAAAGGTGACCGCGACCGCGGTGAAATGCGCAGCGAGCAAGTGCAGCGTCATCGTTTCGGAAAGTAAGCAAATAACCCACGGAGCAAACAAGACAAAGGACCCCTCTGAAAGTGGGTCCTTTGTCGCGCTTTGCCACTCCCATTCCTTGCATGCGAGCGCGGGCCAACTCGTCAATCGATAGCTCTTGGTTATCCGACACGATAACCACGCTCCCTGTCGTTACCGCTAAGGCCGAGACAAGGTTTTGCTCAGACGCAGGAGTATGCCTTCAAACCCCGAAATCTCTAACCAGAAAACGAATTCGATTCTGCAGAGGAGTGAGTTGCATGCGCGCGTTGACAGCAGCCGTGTTTGCCTTTGTCTTATTTGGTCTTCTAATGGTTCTCGTTCCTACTGGGGCATTCCACTTCTTTACCGAACCGGATACACTCCTCCGCTTTTTGGCCGATCGGGAGATCTATGCTCGGATGGAGCGAGAAACCGTAGCTTGGGTGGGTCTTGACGATGAAGCCGCTGCAGTCTTCTTCGCGTCAACAAGCTTGGCGGAAGAGATACAACGGGAAACTGAACGGCTTGCGCCGGGCTTTCTGGCCTATCTGCGAGGCGAATCCCGACAGTTACCCGCCTTCATCAACTTAGTGCCGCTGCGAGCTCACATTCGCGAAGCCCTCAGCCAACCCGAGGTATTCATGGCACTAGCCAAGCATCACAACCCGGAGGAGTTCGAGCGGCTCGAAGAGCTCCCTCCAGAAGAGCGTCAGGAAAGCATTCGTGTTTTGGTGGACCGCGAACTCGGGGATCTGGACATTCCGGATACCATAAGCTTAGCAGAACTATTTGGTTCCACCCAACCGAACGTCCACATGGGCGGTCCCTACGGAGTGCTGTTCTCGTTCATCCGTTTTTCGGCTCAGTGGTTTCCGACTCTAGCCGGGACAGCCATTTTCTGTATTGTACTGCTTCTGGCACTGCAACAAGGGCGAGTCTTCTGGACGCTGCTGTTGGTATTTCTCCCGGCCGGTATTATCTACATCCTTCTGTACGTACTAGCAGATCGGATCATACTTAATCTCATTATTCAAGAAATGCCCGAAGACGAACTCTTATACCTGCTGATGGAGATCCCTCGTTTTGGCCTTGGTCTTCTCATGCAAATCAGCTTACTCTATTTCGGAGCTGCAGCTTTGGCTCTACTGGGAGGTCTTCTGTTTGGACGACGGCGTCGCCTGGATTCGGGCCTTTAAGGCTGTTGATTTTCTCGATTTTGACGAGGTGCTGTGATGCCCTCGTCCGTGGAAAAGCGTAGAAAATCAACGCCTTCCTGGATAACTGCCGATCACCCGGCACGTCGTAGCAGGCCAACCACCTGCAGAGCGGAAGCAGCAAGCACAACGGCCAGGATTAATGAACCCGCTGGATCGAGGACGCGAGCCCAAGTCTCATGCCGAAGCGCACTACTCAACGAGAGGTTGAGCACCACCCAAACATCAAGAAGAGTCTTGGATCGGAACAACCTCCACTGGGACTCAAACAGAGACGAACTGCTTTCGCCTGCCAGACGGCGATGTCTGCGCCAAAACCAGCCATTGACGGCCACTCCCAGGGATGCCAAGACAATGCCCAACCAGACACGGTCCACGGGGGCTGGGGCCTGCAGCTCACTCACTGCCCTCAGCACCACCACAAAGGCCGAAACACCAAGAGCGACAGCCACTGCAGCACTGGACTGTCGCTCCCATTTTTTGAAAACAGCTGCACTAACACCGCGCCGCCTCGCCAGCCAATAAACGAACCAAGCAGCAAACAAGGAGACAAGCTCCGCTGACCGACGCAGAAGGTCGGCAAACATCAGAGTAGACTGCCCTATCATAACGGCCGCTCCGTAAGCAAGGGGAGACCAAGCCGCTAAGAGCAACGCGGCCAGTAGAGTCTGTTCTTTTTCCTGGGACCACGCAGGCCTTCCGTTCGTCACAGGAGCCACCTCTCCATGGAGATGAGTAGAATCAGGACGGGGATCGACAAAAACGAAACGGAGAGTGGTAGATAGATAGTGTCCTGCCCTCGATGGGATGAAGCCTCAATCACGGTCCCCGCCGCAGCCAGAATCAGCGAAGCTGTGCTTCTAACTGCCCATGAGTATGCTGTCATAACCGAGAGAACAGTAAACATGGCTGCCGCCGATGCAGCGAACATAGCGAGCGAACCCTCAACCGTTTTTCGGCGATCAAAAAAAGGCAGTTTGAGGCGCATACGACCGAATTCCCGGCCGACAAGAGCCGCCGCTGCATCACCAAAGCCCCAGGCCATAAACCCTATCAGGGAAACGAATTTCCATTCGGAACCAAAGACACCCCAGAAGACTGTGATAGACAGGGACACACTGAGGATAAAATAGCCAATCTGCCGCAATACCTCCTGAACTCCGCCGGCACGATCGATGGAAAACCGCTGGAACACACCCAAGCGGTTGAGCGCGAAAATTCCCACATAGGCCAAGGCCAGATAGGCGCCAAGAGTAAGGAGCGCAGCATACCAGCGATCAAACCAAGCAACCAAAGCCACAATACAGAGACAAATCATGATATGGTAAGACTTCCGGATGACTTCTCGACGTATCGGCAAAAAACGGTTGGCTAGCGCGATGAGCCCCGCGCCGAGCGCTAAATACGCCAGAATGGCCCCTGCAGCATGCAGGTCTGACGGCATACGCATCCGCTCCTCTCTCACTCAGCTGGAAGTCGACACGGCGGGCCTCCCCGGCCATGACGACGGCCTCTCCCGCGCCCGCTCCCATCGCACACCTGATATGTCCCACCGGAAAACCGCAGCGCTTTTCCGGTAATCAAACCATCAGCTATCTTCGCCCGAGCTGACTGCAGTATGCGCTGGAAGGTAGGCCGCGATACGTCCATTTCTTCGGCAGCTTCTTGCTGATCCAAACCCTCTAGATCCTTTAACCGCACAGCTTCAATCTCTTCGATGGTCAAAACAACCTCATCCAATTCGCGAGCGGGAATGCCTACAGGCTTGAAGCAATCGACTGTCGGCATCTGGCCGACGCGGCGCACCTTCGGCGGCCTCGGCATACTGCATCCCTCCATAACAGGATTTGCTCAACGTGAATCCCATTCACAAAGCCGTGTGTTCTGTTCTGGCAATGATCTCATCCTGCAGGTCAGTACTCAGATTGTTGAAGTAGTCACTGTAACCCGCCACCCGCACAATGAGGTCACTATACTGCTCCGGGTGCTCTTGTGCCTCTCGCAGTGCTGCAGCCGAGTTCACATTGAACTGAATG
>SLOG01000361.1 GCA_007132635.1 Limnochordia bacterium | reverse complement strand
TTGCCAACGGCGAAGCCTTTCAGACACCGACGGTCACCAAAGACGAGTTTGCCGCCATCTATGATCCCTTAGGCTTAGGCGACGCCTTACACCGTGACCCGCATTCTCTCAGCTATGCCGCAGAGGCCGCTCCGGGACTGTGGGTGCTAGCTTTGGACAGCTGTCGCTACCAACCCACTGCGCAAATCAGCGGCAGACTTCGGGACAAGACGCGCCAGTGGATAAAGAAAACCCTGGCCAAGGCCAAGGAGGCAGGAGCAGCGGTGATCGCCATGATGCACCACGGATGCCTGGAGCACTATCCAGGAAACGAGAAGTACTATCCCGAGTACATCATCAAAGACCATGCATTAACCAGTCGCCTGCTTGCAACTCACGGAGTTTCTGTGGTCTTTACCGGACACTTCCACGCGCAGGATACTGCCCTCGCGTGCTTCGATGACAAGTCTTTCCTTTACGACATCGAAACAGGCTCTCTGGTCACATATCCCTGTCCCTTCCGCATCGTTGACATTCACCAGGACCAGACAATGCAGATCAGGTCACACCACGTCACAGCGACCCGTAGCCATCCAGCGGACTTTCGCGACTAAATCTTTAACTACTGCTACCGATTGGGGCTGCGGTTAGCCCGGGACTATTTAACCAAACTTAAAGTATCCTCCATGGACGCTGATCGGCTAGCGCCCCAGATCATCCATGCCTTTCACGCCCACGTAACAGGCAACGACCAGCGGCCCCAAACCGTCCTCAACGTCGCTGGCATGAGTTGGTGGGCTCGATTCGTCATTTCGCGCCGAGAGCGTTTGCTAGCCGGATTGTGGTACGACGAGGGGCCGCCGGACAACGACGTCTGCATCGATCTCCGCGACGGCACCTGGAGCGAGCTAGAGGACGACTCGAGAAGCCTCTATTGCTGAAGCAGCGTGCTTCAGCATGATTCTTCGAGAGCGTTTCTAAGCAAACTCCCGGCGGAAGCTCGCCAGTAGTTCCTCCTTCTCATCCTTAGGCAGAAAAGCCGCTTCGGCTCCGGTGAGTACTATGGTCTGCAGCTCCGCCTCGGTGAAACCGAAGTGTTCGGACAGAAGCTGGTATTCCCCTGACAAGGTGATGCCTGAGGTCGTAGGATCATCATCACCAATCGTGATGCGGATACCGGCATCGAAAAGCTCGCGCACAGGGTGATCGCTGAGCGACTCAACAGCGCGGGTATGCACATTACTGGTCGGACAGACCTCCAGGACCGTACCTGCATCGCGCACAGCCTTCAGCAGGGCCGGGTCATGGACGAGACGAATCCCGTGACCCACACGCTGAGCGCCCAATTCGGAAACAGCCTCCCATACGCCGGCCGCCGGACCTGCTTCACCCGCATGGATAGTGACCCCGAGGCCTGCCTTGGCGGCAAGCAGGAAGAGCTCGCGAAATTCCGATGCCGGGAAGGCTGCCTCGTCACCAGCCAGGTCGAGAGCGACAACACCTCGGTCTCGATAGGCAACGGCCGCATCCAACAGCTGGCGATTCTGTTGGAACGTATGGTGGCGAAGGGCGGAGATGATCAGGCGGCCCTTTACCCCCCACCGATGTTCGCCCGCAGCCAACCCCGCCAACACCTCTTCAATGGGCTCCGTCAGGGGCCGCCCTTGCTCTACGTGCAGCCAAGGCCCAAATCGAACCTCCAGATAACGCACAGATTCAGCGGCGGCACTCTCACTGATCTCAAGAGCGATCCGCTCCAGCACCCCAGAATGCTGCGTGATCACGAAAGTGCGGCCGATCTTGTCAAGAAAATCGGCAAGAGACGCTTCTTCCCCCGAGACCGTTAGATACTCAGCCGCTGACTGACGCGCCAAGGCAGGGACATCGATCCCGAGATTCTGAACAAGCTCCGCAAAAGTCTGCGGCCTTACAGCGCCTTCCAGATGATGGTGCAGATTAACCTTAGGAAAGGCTCGAAAGTCTGTCATCAAAGCACCTCCACGTGAAACTCGCAGTAAGGATCCCCATGAGCACAGCACTTCGTCTCGGTAACCTTAACAGCGCGGCCCAGCCGTTCTTCAATGCCGCCTGCCGCTGTCCCGGCCTCATAGACACACAGCTTCATACCGATATCGGGCAGCCCGAAACAGTCGGCACATTCATGATTGCGGTACACGGCATGTGTCTCGTCAACCTCGACAATTTCCTGAAATGCATACTTGTGCTCATCGCACATAACCACATTGCCCTGGACGATCTCCGGCAGGGTATCACCCGACAGGTATGGAGCGACATAGTGCGCACCGATGACCTTGGCTACTTGGTATTCTATATCCAAAAGCTCCGGGAACAGCAGAAACGAATACACCTGCCGATCACGCATGTAGAGAATCTGCATCTCATTGCCAAGGCGAGGCCGAATAGGCCGCCCCTCACTAAGCATGGCATAGTGATAGTTAATGGTCTCCGACAACGTCGCGGCCTCGGCAGCCTTCTGCTGCATATCTTCATAGGCAGCATCGTCAATCGTAATCTCTGCCAGCTGCCGCCGGATGTCCTCCAACCGCATCATGCTTCACCCCTCTCAAAGGTTTTGCCCGCCGCAGCCGGACCTCGTACTTTCTTCACGACACCCGCCAACACAACGATCGTCAATACATACGGGAGCATCTGGGTGAACTGCGACGGAATGCCGAATCCTTGAATCCGCATCTGCAGCGCGTTGGCAAAGCCGAACAGAAGACTCGCCAAGAACCCGCCGACGGGGTTCCAGTTGCCCAGAATATTGGCAGCCAAAGCGATGAATCCCCGACCTGCCGTCATATCACGGCCAAAGTGTGCCAGATCCCCGAGGGACAGATAGACTCCGCCAAGACCGGCTAAGGCTCCAGACAGCGTAACAAAGACCATCTGATATGTCTCCACAGCGATTCCGAGAGAATCCGCTGCGTGCGGATGTTCTCCGATACCCCGCACGTGGAGCCCCCACCTAGTGCGAAAGAGAAACACCCAACTCACGATGACTACCAGTACCAAAAGATAAAGAAACGGTGTCTGACGGCCAAACAGATCGCCGAGAATGGGCCAGTCCCTCACGGCAGTCCAACTCCAGAACTCAATGCGAGCCACATCATCGGACTTGCCTCGGTTGCCCCAAATGGCGCTCAACCAAACGGTGGTCAAACCCAGGCCCAGAAGATTGACAGCGACACCGGACACAATATGGTCCGCCTTAAAGTGTACCGTGAAAACAGCGAAAAGAAATCCACAGACGGCTGCACCCAGCACTCCGATCAGCACGCCCAAGACAGCACTGCCAGTGTAAAAGGATCCAGCCACGCCGAAGAAAGCGCCGAATAGCATGAGTCCCTCCAGCCCAATGTTGACCACACCGACGCGTTCGGAGTACATAGCCCCCAGCGCGGCAAAACCCAGTGGGATACTCATCCGCAGTGTAGCCCGCAGCAAGCTGGTGATAAACATCCCGGTTTCGCTGTAAGCGAAGTCAAATAGAAGGTCAACCACGGGGCACACCACCTTTTTGCCGCACCAGACTGATAAGTTTCGGTGTAGCCACAAAGAGTATTACCAGTGCTTGGATCACAACGATAAAGTCTATGGGAACCGGAGTTGTGCGGTCCATGGTCATACCGCCAGCACGCAGTACACCGAATAAGAACGACGATGCTAGAACGCCTAACGGATGACTGCCGCCGAGAACGGCCACGGCAATACCATCATACCCGTAACCCGGGGAAAACCCCTGGATAAACCGATAGTGTGTTCCTAAAACAGCTCCAGCTCCCCCCAGACCTGCCAAAGCCCCGCTGATAGCCATCGACAGCACAAGAGTTTTCTCCACCGGTATACCCGCTGTCCTTGCACTCTGAATACCGCGACCCACAGCTCGAAGTTCATAAC
>SLOG01000043.1 GCA_007132635.1 Limnochordia bacterium | reverse complement strand
GTTTTTGGCCAAGAGAACAACGTGGAACGGCCTATCCTTCTCCCCATCTACCAGATAACCCTCAAGCCCGTAAATGATCTTGATACCGTGCTTTTCCCCCGCAAAATAAGCTTCCGGAAAAGCTTGGATTACACCATGGTCGGTAAGCGCCACCGCCTCATGACCCCACTGAGCAGCCTGCGCCACCGCTGTTTCGACATCGATGGTTCCATCCATACCGCTCATCTTCGTATGCAGGTGGAGCTCAACGCGTTTGTCTGCAGCGTCATCCCAAACAAGCTGAGGCTTGGCCGCGTCGTTGATTCGCTGGACCATTAAGGACAGTTCACCATCATAAGACTGGTACTGAACGTTTCCCTGGATTTTTTTCCAATCCCCTACAGAGACTGCAGGTATGTCTTTTTCTTCATCAACAAACAGTTTGCATTGAATGGAATCCGAACCATCATAGATGCCAAACGTTACGAGGAACTTGCCCGTACGGGTTTGACGTGTGTCGAACTCCACAATCTCACCCTGAACACACACGCCTTGTTCCTCCTCAACAATCTCCTCAATTGGCAGCGGGCTCGCCTTGATGTTTTGGTCCAAACGGCCGCGGCGAGATCGTCTGCCTGACGCTGCACGACCCTCACCGAAACTCTCTCCAGGCTTGGGTGCGCTGCTATTGGCTGCTGGACCTTCGAAAGCCTCCAGAACTCTTTCCATATAATCATCAGAGGCGTTCTTCGCAGTCTCCGAATCCTCCGACACGGGCGCAGCCGCAAAGACAAACTCCACGGCGTCTACACCGGGCGCCGCAGCCGAGAGTTCAGCGGCTGCCGTCTCCCATAACTCTGGAGTGCCGTCCTGACTACCATCTACAAACACGCGCCAAAGGCGCGCCGAAGGATCGACTTCAATTCGGCTTACCGAAACCTCCTGCAGAATTGGATGTGCGCAGATATTCGCGGGTATTTTGTTGTTCTCGGGTTCAATTACATACAAAGCCAATGCAGGCAGCCTCCTATACAGCGACCAATCGACTGCTAGAGCTTAACAGTTCGCAGTATGTCCCAATACATTTTCACGCGAGACCACAAGCCGCGGGCAAATCCCTGTTTTTCTTCCTTCATAATCTGGGACAAGTCCTTTAGGTTAACTACGGTCACAGGCAGATCTTGCTTGTCAGCATACCTAGACAGAGCCATTTCAACACCATAACGGCTGTGTTCAACCTCAGGAATCGACGAGAAAAGCTCACGCTTGACCGCCCGTTGGCCAGAGAGAAACGGCGCGATTTTCTGCGCTAAGTCCGTCGCCAAACGCCCTTCCTCAAAAACGCCCACTGTCATGTCGGCCGTACCATCCAGAATCGGACCCAACAGCTGGCAGATGTGATTTTGCGTCAGGCCAAGCAGATCAGCATCGATAAAAAGAAGGATATCTGCCGTCACTGCATCGACCCCAGTCTTCAACGCGCCGCCTTTTCCAACGTTCTCGTGGAGTTCGACAACCTTGACACCGCAGCGTCTTGCGCGCAGTGCCGTGCGATCCTCCGAACCGTCACTCACCACGACAACCTCGTCAATCTTCGGCGAACGCAGAAGGGTGCGGACAACGCCGCTAATGGTCTGTTCTTCATTATAGGCCGGGACAATCGCAGCTGTTTTCACAGGCATTCTCCTAACGCTGTATGGCTTTGGCAGCCTCCTGGGCAGCGTCATCCACAGGCACTGTGTATTTCTCTTTTGTCTTACGAATACCTATCTCAACTTGACCATTCGCTAGAGTCTTCGGCCCGATCACAATACGCAGAGGGAATCCAATAAGATCGGCATCTTTAAACTTAACACCTGGCCGCTCATTTCGATCATCCAACACAACGCTAACGCTTTCAGCACTCAGCGACCGATAGATCGCCTCTGCAGCGTCCCGCTGCGTTTCGTCTTTTGGATTGATAGGGATAACCACTGCTTGGTATGGTGCCACCGACACAGGCCAGCAAATCCCGTCCTCGTCGTGATTCTGTTCGATGATGGCAGCCACCGTGCGGCTGACACCGATCCCATAGCAGCCCATCAAAAGCAGTCTTTCGCGCCCGCTTTCATCCAGATAAGCTGCGTTTAGCGGCTCAGAATACTTCGTGCCTAGTTTGAATACCTGACCAACTTCAATCCCGTATGCCTCCACCAGCGTACCACTACAGCGAGGACAACCATCGCCCGCTTCTGCTTGCCGAAGATCACCAACTGTGTCCACGTTGTAATCGCGCTCGAAATTCACCCCTGTCAGGTGCAGGTCCCGCTCATTACCCCCCACCACGGCATTTCTCACGACTGGCACCGCACAGTCGGCAACAATAGGAAGGGAGAGGCCCACCGGCCCGGCAAACCCAACGGGAGCTCCTGTCACCTTTTCAATGGTGGTGGAGTCGGCCAATGCCAACGTTGTACAACCCAGGTGCTTCTGCAGTTTGACCTCATTTAACGTGTGATCACCACGCACCAAAGCAGCGACCGGCTTTTCGTCTGCCATATAGAGCATGGTCTTAACAAAACGGTCAGCTTTTGACCCTAAAAAGGACTCCAACTGCTCGATCGTGGTTACACCGGGCGTATCCACACGGGCCATAGCCTGCATCGTCTCCGCTGCATCTTCCCCTTCAACTTCTGGTAATCGCACCTCCGCTTTCTCCACATTGGCAGCATACGAACACGAATCACAATACACCACCTGTGCCTCGCCTGATTCTGCCAACACCATGAACTCGTGAGTCATGTCTCCGCCGATGGTCCCTGAATCGGCCTCCACCGGACGAGTGTCCAGTCCGCAGCGGGCGAATATACGCTCATAGGCCTCGTACATGGCCGTATAGCTCTCCTGCAGCTGTTCTTCGTCTTTGTCAAACGAATAGAGATCTTTCATGATAAACTCGCGCCCGCGCATCACCCCGAATCGCGGGCGAATTTCATCGCGGTATTTGTTCTGAATCTGATACAACCGCAGCGGCAGTTGTCGATACGAGCGGACTTCCGAACGAATCAAAGCAGTAATGATCTCTTCATGCGTTGGACCCAAGCAGAACAGGCGTTCGTGACGATCGCGTAGCTTAAACATCTCAGCTCCGTAATCCTCCCACCGGCCTGTTTCGTGCCATAACTCAGCTGGTTGGATTATGGGAAGCATGATCTCCTGCCCGTCAGCTCGGTTCATCTCCTCGCGTACGATATCCATCACCCGGTGCAGCACCCGCAAACCTAGAGGCAGATATGTATACACTCCAGCCGTTGACTTCCGGATCATACCTGAACGCAGCATAAGTTGGTGACTGATCAGCTCGGCTTCGGCCGGGACTTCGCGTAGTGTGGGTGCATACAGTTGTGACATCAGCATAGGCAAATCCTCCCTCAAGATGACGGACACTGCCGTCAATATCTGTTCCTAACAATCATCGTTGATCGGAAAGGCACAGCTAGTCTCCGACTTCAAAACGCTCTGCTTCTTCTACGAGAGCATCAACGAGGCTTTCCTCCGAGACGCGTCGAAGCACCTTGCCGCGACGAAACACCAACCCCATGCCATCACCGCCAGCGATTCCTAGATCAGCCTCCCTAGCTTCCCCTGGCCCATTGACAGCACATCCCATGACAGCAATGGTCAACGGCGTCGCAATGTGCGAAAGACGTTTTTCAACTGCTTCCGCAATCTCTAGCAGCGGAATCTGAGTCCGGCCACAGGTGGGACAGGAAATGAATAGAGGGCCGCGCTGACGCATATTAAGCGCTTTGAGGATAGCCCAACCTGCACGCACTTCCTCCAAAGGATCGGCCGTCAGCGATACACGAAGCGTGTCACCTAGGCCGCGTGTAAGCAGGGCACTCAAACCGCAGGCCGATTTTATCGTCCCAAACCAAGCTGTCCC
>SLOG01000245.1 GCA_007132635.1 Limnochordia bacterium | reverse complement strand
GGTAACAGGCAGGAAGATATGAAGATGTCGGCTCTTGCCTACGATGTAATTCAGTGGTTAAAAGAATATAACTGGAAAGCACCCCACGTTGTTGCATGTTCAATGGGAGGCGTTGTGGCCTTAGAAATGCTGCACCAGCAAAAAGACCTGTTTAAAAGCCTGATTACTTTTGGCACTACTCCAAAACTTTCTTCCTCCAAAATCTTCACAGCGGGGATTTGGATTGCAGATATTATGCTGCCTGCCCTTTTCCCCAATTGGACAGCCAATATGATGTCAAAAGCTACAACGGCAATACCGGAAGCACAGCAACGTTTGCGGGAAGATTTAAAAGAAGCCTACAGGCAGCGAAACACAATATACCAGCTTAGACTCGAATTAGCTAATTACGATTACACTCATGTACTAAAAGAATCCACTGTTCCAGTGCTGCTGCTTCAGGGAGAAAAGGACACCGCTATCAATAGGGAAATCGAAAAACTTTGGCCACTGTTTAAAGAAAACCCTCTGGTTCGCAAAGAATGGCTGAAGGGTGCCGGCCATATTGCTAATTACGATCAGCCCCAGGCTTTCTATGAAATTGTGACCAGGTTTATAGAGGAACAGGCATCATGACCGCCGAGCAGAGCAAAGCAGATCAAGCCAGGGAGAAAATTCTAATAAACGCCATCCAGGAATTTGCTCTTCAGGGGTACAATAAGGCCTCCACAAACAGGATCATGGAAGAGGCAGGAATGGCCAAGGGGCTGCTATTTCATTACTTTTCTAATAAGCCCAAGCTCTATCTTGCCTGTTTGGATAAGGTATTAAGCGAATTCCAGGTCCAGCTTGATCAATTTATGCAGCACATGTCGCAGGATATTTTTGAGCGCCTGGCAAGTTATTTACGCTGGAAAAGTGAACTATTCCACAGCAAACCGATCACTTTCCGTTTCCTTTTAGGTGTCAATAAATTACCACCTGAAGTTCGGCAAAGGGCTGATAGTGCGCTAGCTGCCTGGAGGAAAAAGAACAGCCAACTGCTTGCGGACTATGATGCAACTCTTTGGGATCCTGGCGTGAATCAACGAGATGCATTGGAGATAGTGGTATTACTTTTTGATTCCTTGGATAACAGATGGATGCAGGAGATGGATGCTGGCGCATTCCAGGACCGAGAGAAAATGCTCAACCATGCACTGCGGCTGTTAGATGTACTAAGGGCAGGCTTTTATTTAGATCCGGATCGACAGAAATAAACTATTTTAAAGAAGGAAGGCAAGCAAAATATGCGCTATAAAGAGTTTGGCCAGAAACACAAACCTGTATTAGTTTTGATTCATGGTTTTGGTGTGTCATGGAAAATGTGGGAACCAATAATTCCCCAGTTTTCTGAGGCCTATCAAATATTTGTACCGCTACTTCCGGGCCATGATCTGGAGCAAGCTTCGGTGTTCCAGTCTGTTGAAGACTGTGCTGCAGAGATCACCGGAAATCTCAAGGAAAAAGGTGTTAATCAAGTCCATGCTATCATTGGCTGCTCCTTAGGTGGCAGCATTACCTCAGCAATTCTGGCTCTCGACAAAATAACAATAGAGCATGCAATTATCGATGGAGGACCACTGGTTCCCATGAATCCAATTTTGTTAAAGCTTGCCACAGCCTATCGCTACCATTTTGTTATTAAAGCTTGCCGGAAGGGGCGAAACCCCTTCACAAAAACCTTTTTCCCGCCAGCGATGGCAGAAGATGCACAAAAAGTATGCGCCCAAATGAGTGATGTAACTTACTTTAATGTTCACAGGTCAGCTTTCAACTACCATCTCCCTGAATCAGTTGCAACCACAAAGGCTAATGTAGCGTACTGGTATGGCTCCAAAGAAGCCTTTATATGTAAACCTTATATTCGAAGGCTATCCCAGGTTCTGCCTACTGCAAGCATTAATGAGTTTCCCGGTTTTAATCATGGAGAATTGGTTATGGTTGAACCTGAGAGGTTTGTGCAAAGCGCCCTGGACTTCTTTCATACCTCACGTTAGTAATAGGTATTTGGATAGCGTTTCAGCGTATCCTCTCTTAGAAAAATAAAGGGGTCAGGTCTTGAATTATTACTTTTTGATAAATAAGTTTTCGGATTGCTATAAGAAACATATATTTCAAAACCTGGCCCCACTCCCGCATTATAATTTATAACTATTATATATAAACGTTTTAGTTGTCAATTGTACATCCTGATTTGATCGCCTGTTTGACGCACAACTGGATGGTGTAGTATTATGTTCCCAACAAAAAAGCAAATTTCTATCTTTAAGCATCATGCACCACCCGTTACCAGCCCCCGAAGCAGCTTTCGAACGCCACTTGTTCATGATATCTTTTCGCCGATATGCGCTGATAACAATCAATGGAGGCGTCCGATGATGAAAAAAGCGAAGAAGACGCTGGAGGCGTGGAGATACCCGGTACGCGATCCGGCGCTGAAAGGTCGTATCAAATACTTTTGGACGCTGCGGCAGCTGGAGCCCTTCTCTGTCGACCATGTCCTGATGCCGGTCAGCAACATTGACACGATCTACAATCTGGGCGCGCCGATCATCTATCTCTTCCCTGATCGCGAGATAGAAATCCGCGGCACCCATGTGCTGGGCGTCCGAAACACCTCAGTCCGGGTATTGCAGTCCGAGCCCATCGTGATGCTTGGTGTTTCCTTCGACGACTTCTCAGCCCTTCCTTTTTTGAAAAGACCACTTCGCGATCTGGCACACGGGATATTCGAAGCGGAACGGGAGGGCGATACCGCACCTCCACTCATTCCGCCGGACATGGACGCACAGTGCCTTCTCTTCAAGCGCGGAGGAGACTTCGGGGAATACCTCCCCGCCCTCGAGTCCGCATGGATTCGTAGAGCGGACTTCACCCTCGGGCCCTCGGATGAGGAGCTGCGGATTCTGCAAGCATTCAGGGAGAAAGAGGATTACGAGAGCGTTCTCTCCTTCTGTCGGAGAACCGGCGAACACCCGAAAAAACTGGAACGGATGCTGTACAAATACGTCGGGCTGCCGCCAAAGCAGTACACCGAGGTCCGCAGAGCACAGCGCCTTCATGCGGAGATCGTCCGCGGGGAAGGGCTGGAACTGGCGCATGCAGCCTACGACTTCGGCTATTTCGATCAGAGCCACATGAACCGAAGCGTCCGTAAGCTCTTCAGCACATCCCCCTCTCACCTCCGAAAAGGAAACGTCACAGCGAAGAGCATCATCCGCATCTCGGACTGCGATGGAAAGTGAGCTTCATATTCTGCGAGGTGTCCGTTTTTTCCTATTTTCATAAGCCCCTCCGTGCTATTCTTACATTATCTTTAAGATGGGAGGGTGTGCATATGATTACGGAACTTGTGCAGATGCGAATTCGGGAGGATATTGGAGACGAGACCTTCATCAGCGTCGTGGACGCAATGGAAAGAGGATTTCACATGAAACTGGAAGGGTGCGTCGACTCTGAGCTGTTCAAGGATGACAACGGCCTGTGGCAGATGATCATGCACTGGGAATCGAAAGAGGCGCTGAAAAAGGCGAGCGGACTTATGATGCGATCGGAGTCGACGCTCGACTTCAGGAACTGCCTTATTCCGGGGAGCGTCAGAATATCCTTTTTCGATCAGGCAGGTGCGTGGCGGAGGTAAGATCAATCCGGGGGAACCGTCCGCCGCAAGCTACCACCCCGGCCACTGTCGTGAACGGACGGTTCTTCTTCCGTGTTTTAGAAGTTGTGGCAAATTATTCAGCGGGGAGATGTGTATTTGTTTTTGATTAAGAAGCCGGCTGCAATCAAGAAATAAATTGGAGTAAAGTTCAAAAAAATGTCCCGAAAAGCGTCAGGGTGCAGCTCTGTGAAATTACCGCTAAGCCATATCAATCCAAAAATGAT
>SLOG01000065.1 GCA_007132635.1 Limnochordia bacterium | reverse complement strand
TCCTTTGCCAAGCTCCACAATAAACTGATGGGCGTTCACGAGTCTTGCTGCCGTCTCGATCTCCTCATCGGATGCGTCAAGCCGACCAAAGCGGATATTCTCTCGAATGGTACCACTAAACAAATGGGGGCTCTGCAGTACATAACCTAGCTGGCGGTGGAGCCATGCCAAAGGCCTCTGCCGATAGTCAACGCCGTCGATGAGAATTCGGCCCGCAGTCGGTTCATAGAACCGGCAGGCAAGATTGACAATCGTGCTCTTTCCAGAGCCAGTTTCTCCCACAAATGCAACGGTTTCACCCGGCTGAACGTCAAGAGAAAAACGCTCCAATACGGGTTCAGTAGAAACGTAGGCAAAGGACACATTCTCAAAGGTCACTCGTCCTTTCATAGGTGCGAGCGAATCAGCAAGAGCTGCCACTTCCGGCGCATCCTGGATGTCCGGTTCTGTGTTGACCATCGAGGTGACACGTTCTGCCGATGCATGCGCAGACTGCAGTTCAGCAAAGATTCTAGCAAGCTCTCGAATTGGCTCAAAAAACTGAATAGTATAGGAGATGAACGCTACCAACACACCATAGCTGATGATTTCCCGATTGACCCCTTGGCCTCCAAACCAGACAGCCAACGAAGTGCCGATGCTTCCAAGGGTAAGGACAATGGGAAGATACAGGGAGGAGAATACGGCTGCCCGCACCGACGCTTGCTTCATGCTCCCGGTCAATTCCTTAAATTCACTTAAGTTCTGTTCTTCTCGCGCGAGTACCTTGGTTGTCTTAGCCCCGGAAATTCCTTCATTGAAGCCGCCGGTGATCTGCGAGTTGATGCGGCGTACCTCGCGAAAGACAGCCAGGATCTTTTTCTGGAAGAAAACGACGACCAGAAACAATACGGGAACCACTGACAATGTGATCAGGGCCAACTGCCAGTTGAGCCAAAGCATAACCAACATGATGGCGCACATGGTAGTAAAACCCCAGATGACGTCGACTAACCCCCACGAGAGGATCTCGCCAAGTTTTAGAACGTCGGATGTCATGCGAGCCATGAGCCAACCAACAGCCTTCGTATCATAGTATGCAAGCGAGAGTTCCTGCAGCCGTTTGAAACCGATACGCCTCATTCTGTAACACACACCGGTCTCAATCTTGCCGGCCAAGGTAATCAGATTCCAAATGTTGAAGAACTGCAGCACAACCAAACCCGCGTAAACAAGGCCAAAGCGCCAAATCTCTTCCGTCTTTTGGGGAATGATATAGTTGTCAATGGCTACCTTCGTCATATAGGGAAACGCTGCATCCACAGCAGCAACCATGATCATAACAAGCCCAAGCAGGACGAGATGTCGTCTAAACGGCCGCGCATAAGCCAGAACAGTCCGCCAGAGTTTGGGATCGAACCGTCGGCTATATTCTTGTTCTTCAAACACACTCATCCCATCACCCCCAAGTCTCGTTCTTCCTGCAAATCCCACACACGCTTATAGAGTCCAGGCTCTCTAATGAGTTCGTCATGAGTACCCCGCTGTACAATGCGGCCTTTATCCATAACGATAATGAGGTCGGCCTCAGCAAGACTGATAATCCGGTGGGAGATCAAAAACGTCGTTGCACGGTTGTCCTCTTCAGCTAGGGCCGTGCGAATCGCAAAATCGGTTTCTGTGTCCACTGCACTCAAAGAGTCATCGAAGATGACAATAGGATACTTCTTAATCACTGCGCGGGCAATCGCGACTCGCTGCCTTTGTCCTCCCGATAACGACACGCCTCGTTCGCCAACCGGAGTCTCGTAACCCTTGTCAAATTCGCAGATTACATCATGCACCGACGCTGTCTTAGCGGCTGATTGAACCTCCTCGTTTGAAGCATCTTGCTTAGCCATGCGAATGTTTGTGCCGATCGTCCTGGCGAACAGAAAGGGTTCCTGAAGAACAAGACCCACATGGCGCCGAATCCATCCCTTATCAATGGTGCAGAGTTCGTGGCCGTCGATTTTCACTGAACCGCTTTGATAGTCATATAGGCGGGCCAAGAGATGAACCAAAGAACTCTTCCCCGAACCAGTCGGGCCTAGAATCCCGATAGTCTCACCCGGTTTGACAGAAAACGAGATATCATGCAAAATGGGGTGCTCTAGCTCATAGCCGAAGGTGACGCGCGAAAATTCGACACTCCCTTGTATAGCGGGCTTGCGGCCCGTCTCCTCCATAGTTTCTGCCGGCTGATCTAACACATCCTGGATTCGAGTCAGAGCCACAACAGCTTTGCCCATGTCAGTGATGATGCGACCTAGTTGGCGAACCGGCCACAAGAGCATGCCCTCGTACGTGACAAATACAACCAGAGTACCGAGGGTGATAACCTCGTTGGCCGTGAAATACGCTCCGACAACTAATACCAGCCCGATCTGAGCCATACACAAGAAGTCCGAACTCGACCAGTAAAAGGCGAGCAGGCGAATGACTCTGTAGGTTAGATCTCGATGAAAGGCATTCTTCTCCTCGAATTTCTCGATCTCGAATTCCTGACGCGCGAAGGCTTTGATGACCCGGACTCCCGTCAAGTTCTCCTGCAAAGCTGTCTGCATCTCCGCTTCGGCCTCATCGGCCAGCTGGAACAAGGAGCGAACTCGGCCATAGAAGATCACCGCAAAAGTGAAGATGATAGGCACCACGGCCATCGCAACAGCAGCCATCGTTGGATGCAGCCGAAACATGATAAAGGCTATGACGCTTACCATGAAAATGGCGTTCCCAGCCTCAACAAACTGCATGCCCAAGAAGCGTCTTAAAAGCTCGACATCCGATGTCGCGCGTTGAATCAGATCACCCGTTTCCGCCTTAACATGGTATGCATAGGACAGGTGCTGCAGGTGATCATAGAGTCTCTCCCGTACGTTTTCAGCGATGGACTCGGCCGCAATGGCCGCCCAACGGCCGCGCAGAAATAGAAACAAGCCGCGCAGAAGCGTTAGGCCAATGATGATGATGCCAGGTATCCACAACCGTTGACGCAGGGCGTCGGTGCCTCCAACAGACTCGATAGCGCGTTGAACAAACTCCGGTGCCTCCAAAGGCTGCGATCCAATAATGGAGTCAATCGTGACTCGTATGACTAAGGGGGCAGCTGTGGTAAATAGCGTGGCCGCAGCAACACTCGTAATCGCCGCTATATAGAGGAATCTGTAGCCTTTCATATAATTAAGGAGCAGTAGAAGCTGATTCATGGAAAGCCCACCCATCCATTGAGAAAATCCGCTGGTCAAGACCTCACTATTCTACCACGCTTTCCAGAGCGCCTCTAGGAAAAGATCCGTTAAAACGAAATGCTCCCGTGCTTGCGCGGTATGCTATAATAAGGGCTATGATCATTTTTCGTCGCGAAAGGGTGGTATACATTGCAGTATCTGCTGTTTATTTTACTAAATAACGTCGTACCCATTTTTTTATTGATACTATTGGGGTTTACTGTTGGCAGGAAATTTGGTTTAGACATGTACGCGCTGAGCAAACTTAATATATTTGTCTTCGTACCGACTTTTGTCTTTGTCAACCTATACTCAACAGAAATTCCTTCGGGGATGACCCTCGTCCTGGCTTTTGTTGTCGCTCTGATGGCTGTAAATTTCGTTTTAGCCACGCTGACAGGACGGTTACTGCAGTATGATATGCCGCTTCGAAACGCCCTGCGCAATTCGACCATGTTCTACAACTCCGGTAATATTGGCATCCCGCTCATTACGTTAGTGTTTCAGGGAAGCCCCTATCTCGATCTCGCCTTAACGGTGCAGATCATCGTATTGGTTGTACAGAACATCAGTACATACACAGTGGGCTTCTTTAACGCAGGACGTGCCAATATGCGTTGGCAGACTTCGATTCAAGGCATTCTACGCATGCCTACCATTTATGC
>SLOG01000424.1 GCA_007132635.1 Limnochordia bacterium | reverse complement strand
AGTATGTTTGCCAGTTTCGATTGCGCGTAGGACCGAAAGGGGCTGTAGCGCCGTTCAAGCTGCAGATCCTCCCAGTGGATGCGCCCGATGCGGTGCGCTCCCGACGTTATGTTAACAACCCGAGGAATCGCATTTGCCTTCTCGAGACGAGGAAGAAGCCGATGGGTGAGGAGAAAATGGCCCAAATGGTTGGCTGCAAGCTGCATTTCGAAGCCGTCATCAGTCACCTGGCGCCGGGCCTGGATCGTCCCGGCGTTGTTTATCAGAACGTCAACAGGCTCCTCGCCGGTTACGGCCTCTGACGACGCCTGCCGCACCGAGGCCAACGAGGCCAAGTCGCACAGCACCAGCCGCGCACTGTCCCGCCCGGCAGCCTCCCAAACCTTCTCCACGGCCTGTTGACCGCGCTGTTCACTGCGGCAGACCATGGTCACAAACCAACCTTCCTGCGCCAATGCCAAGCTGGCCGCTAGTCCCAAACCAGAATTAGCTCCCGTTATCCACACATGACCCGCACGAGCCAACCCATCCACCCCCATCGGTAGCTGTCAGAAGAACACCGTCCCTCGAGTCTTTACAGCAGATTGGTGGTCCAGAAAACAAACGACAGCCCTAACACCGCCAGCGCCACCAATGTGTAGTGCAGCCGCCCCAACAGGCTCCAGAACCTGCCGACCCACGCCACCACGGCGCTCAGTACGACGAAGGCACCTAGTACCACCGAGATCAGCGGCAAATAGAAGACCAACTCCATGACAGGAGCGATTTCGCCAAAGATTAGGTTCGGCACCCCATAGGCAGGTTCAATGTCGGTGAGTATTCTCACCATGCCGGCAAAGAAAGCCAGCGTCACCAATCCGTACAGAACTGCCAACACCCGCGGCAGACTAAGACCGCCGGACCCTTGGTGCCGCCGTCGTCGACTCAGCCGTCGGGCAAAGCCGACAATCAACCATCCCGACAGCGTGAGGACCAGCATTCCCAAAGAAAGCACCGTCACACTGGCCAAAACCGGCAGTGTGGCGTAGGCCGGCGCCTTAAAGAACGAACCCGCACCCACAGCCAACAGCGGTTCGCCACGATCGTCCTCGATAAACGCAACGCGCCGCGGCCCCTCCGTCAAGTTTCGATTCTGGTACACACCTGGTTCCAGTTCATCGAACTCCTGCATATCGGCACCAAAACCAACCAACAGCGTCCCATCGTCAGCGACCTGCACCGGTACTGCCTGGAGCAGCCCCAGAAACTTCTCCGGACCCGTGAAACTCATCCGGGTCGGATGGTACTCGCCGACATACGCCAAAGCCCGCTCCCGAGCCCCGGCGGCTGGCTCAATTGGCGGTTCACCCTCGCCCGGAAAAAACTCATCCATCAATGCTTGAAACACTTTCTCACCTAACTGCATGACTTCGGCCGCGTCAACACCGCCGCTGTAAGAAACGAAAAACCCGAAACCTTCTTCCGGAACCAACGCCAACTGGCTGAAAAACAGCATCGTTGCTCCGTTGTGGCCGAGCACTCGTCGGTCATTGACGGTCATCTCAAAGAAGCCCAACGTCACGCCGTCCAGTTGCGGGTGCTGTGTGAACTGCTGCCGATGCATCTCCTGCGCCGTCTCGGGCAGCAGAATCTGCTCTTCCCCGAAACCACCGTCCTGCAGGTGTGCCAGCATGAAATGAGCCATGTCCCGGGCCGACGCACTCATCGAGCCCGCGGGTGCTGGCGGAATGTACTCAAAGCCACCCCGGTGGTAGGCGTCATCCACAAACTTGTAGGCGTTAGCCAGATCTCCCTCCAAAGCCGAAGGAAGCGGCTGCCGGAAGCTGCTGTGAGTCATACCCAGCGGCCCGAAGATGTGCTCTTCCACATAGTTGTCGAATGTCTGTCGCGCCACCCGCTGCACAATATAGCCGGCCAGGGCGCTGCCATAGTTGGAATACGCCAGCACCTCTCCCGGAGCAAAAACTCTCGCCGGTACGTGTTCCTTAAGATAGGTCTCCAGCGGAACCAGTCGGTCCGGGGAGAGCACAAACAGATTCTCGCCAACGTCCTCAAAACCCGGCCGGTGGGTCATCAGATGCCGCATGGTGATGGGGCCCGGCGTCTCGCCTGAACCTCTCCACAACTCCGCCGGAATGGCGAAATCCAGGTAGGTGTTGATGTCGGCATCCAAATCGATGCGGCCTGCCTCGACGAGCTGCATCACAGCGGTCCACGTCACGATCTTCGAGACCGAACCGATGCGAAACAAAGTCGTGTCAGGATCCACAGGGATCTCACGGTCCACATCGGCATACCCGTATCCCGCTGCTGCGACTACGGCACCATCGTGCACCGCGGAAACCGTAACGCCAGGCACGTGATGTTCTTCCAACTGTCGTTCCATAACCCGATCCAAGAGTGCTTGAACAGCCTCTGGATCCAACTCGGGCTGGGCCCCTAACGGCACGCCGCTACCCATCAGCAGCAGACAACACAGACTCCCCAGCAGGAGCGCCCCCAACCTAAAGCTTCGTCTCCTGAGAGCTGCGTAACTAAACATATGTTTCACAATCAAACCTCCCTGCGTTTTTGCGCTGTACAGAACCTCATGAGACCTATTCGCCAGCGAACAGCCCAGACCTCGTGCGTTTCCCCTAATTAGAAGAAAACCGTTCGGGCAGCCTGGATCCATTGGGCCACCCGTTCTAGTTCGTCGTCTAGGTCTGTCAACACCTGGAGGCCATCAGCTCGCACCGTAAAGGCCGTTCCGCTGGCGGCCTCTCCCAGCGCCCGCAGTCTCGCCTCCCTCTCTCCTGGATCCGGCTCATGCACATCCCGCAGAGGATGCAAGCAGATCTCCAGGCAGGCTGTCTCACCGAAGGCTCTCGCCGCCGCTTCCACGTCCGTCCAAGGGCCCACATGAAACATCTCAATGTCAGGAACCTGCCGGATCTGTGAGAGCAGCAGAGTGGTGTCACCGCAGCTGTGCCAGTACGCGATACCGCCGTGAAAGCGCGACAGCTGGGCTTCATACGGTACGACGAACTCCTCCACGAGAGCCGGTGACAGCGTCGGCACGTTCACCTCATCGTTGTAAAGGTTGCCTTTGGGAACTGGCTGGCCAAGAAACGCGGCCCGTTCCTGCACCCACTGCTGGCGGGCCTCGGTCAGGAAACGCATCATCTCATGGGCAAACTTGGGCTCCTGGAGGAGATCGGCCAGGAGTTGGTCGTGGCCTCGCAGATGCCACGCGGTGCCAAAGGGACTGCGACCCCATTCGGGAAACAGCACCTGGAAATCTTCGTCCAGGAGTTCCCCGATTCCCGCATAGAATCTGTGAGCCACGGGCATGAGGCCCGAGCGGTAGAAGTCTGGAAAATCGGCCTGCAGAAATCTGCTGTGGTCCTTCCACACTGGTTCTCGGTCAATCCAGGGGCTGGCATCGTGAGCAAAAAGGGTCTTGGCCCCGAACAGGCTCGACTCAAACACGGTGCCCAGCCAAACAGGCACCTCTGTACCGATGACGGTACAGTCGCGAAAGTGCTCAAACCTGTACACGGCCATCCGCAGCGTCGCTTCTAAGTACACTCGTGGATTGGTATAGAACTCTTTGATATCAAAGCCTAGTATGCGTGCCCACATGGGCAGCTCAGGCTCTACCGTGAAAGGAACCTGCTGATGGGACTGGCCTGGTGGTTGCGGTCTGCCGCGCCAGTGATCCCTCGCCAGACCGGGCTCGGGTACCCAAAACGCCTTACGTCGGCGATTTTCCTCGCTGTGGGCCAACTGACGAACGATCTCCATCAGCTCTTTTAAGGCTGGTGATGGGTTTGTCACACGATCATCTCCTAACTCAAAGCTCCATGCTCTCACCGACATGGAACCTGCTTCCGGCAACCGGGACTAATGTCCCATGGTCCTAAGCCCGGATTTCATGTT
>SLOG01000076.1 GCA_007132635.1 Limnochordia bacterium | reverse complement strand
AGTACCACCACGGATCTCGACAATGACGTTCTTATCGTCATTCGGGTCTTTGGGCAGGAGCAGGTACTGCAGTTCGCCTTCTAAGGCCTCTTTTTTCGAGCCAAGCTCCTTAAGCTCATCCTGCAGCATCTGCTTGAAGTCGGCTTCCTGCTTTTCGCCAAGCATCTCCTGGCTGTCCTGAAGCTCCTGCAGAACCTGTTTGTACTCGCGAAACAGAAGCACCACGTCCTCTAGGTCGGCATGCTCTTTTGCATATCTTTGAAACCGACTCTGATCGCTGATGATATCTGGATCACTCAGCATGCCGGTAAGTTCATCATATCGTTCTTCCATTGCCTGCAGTTTTTCTTTCATTCAGAGCCCTCTCTTTGCTAGGATTCTTCAGACACGGCCTGCGGAAAGGGAATCACTTTTCTCTCCTCACTGTGCAAGGCATCTTCCTTAATCACCGTATTCAGGGCAGCGATGGCTACGCCTATCTGCTGGTCGTCGGGCTCGCGGGTGGTCAGCTGCTGTAGTGCCATTCCCGGTGCCGCCAACCAGCGAAATAGGAAGTGGCTCTGGCCGGCTCCGGCCTGCCGAATAAGTTCATAAGCCAAACCTGCCGTGATTGGTAGAATGAGTAGGTGTATAACAACTCGCTCCAAGAAAGGCGGTCGTCCAAAAAAGGAGAAAACCAGGACACCCATGATCAGGACAATCAACAGAAAGTTCGTTCCACAGCGAAGGTGGACTCGGGAACAACGCCGCACATTCTCTACTGTCAGCGGTTCTCCTGCCTCCCAACAGTTAATCGTTTTGTGCTCTGCCCCATGGTACTGAAACACCCGTTGGATGTCCTGCACCCCCGAAATAGCCAGCACATACAGCAGAAAGACCCCTGCCCTAACTGCCCCTTCCACTATGTTCACGCTTAGACGACTCGCAAACAGACGTTCTGCCGCCACTGTGACGGCAGCCGGAAGAATGACAAAAAGGCCAATAGTGAGTAGAAGCGCCGCCACTACAGTCACAACAAACTGGGGGGGTGTAAAGGGCTCCTCGTTATCGTTCAGAGATTCATTGGCCGAATAGGACAAACTCTGCATGCCCAATACCAGTGTTTCGAACAACGACACGATTCCCCGCAGGAGTGGTCGCCGCAGAATCGCAAATCGGCGTTTCAGGGATGAAAGGGGTTCATGCTTTGTCGTCACTTCTCGATCACCTTTTCGCACAGCAACAGCCCAGCAATGCTTGCCCCGCATCATGACCCCCTCAATGACTGCTTGTCCGCCATAACTGAACCTACTCATCACCCGTACTCCCTTCCAAAAATTCTCGGAGAGCACTGCTCTGCTCGGGTGGAACCAGCAGCACTAACGCATCACCAGCCTCAATACAGTCACTTCCCCTGGGGGCAACGACATCGCGAGGCCGACGAAATATGGAAAGCACCGTAGCCTGGAAGAACGATCGAAGCCGCGAATCAGCGAGTCTCTGACCTACCAGGGGATTGCCCTTTTCTATGGTGGCCCGCAGAATAACCATATTCTCCTCATCAAAATGCACAACATCCTTGAACGGTTGGAGCGTTAACGGCTGAGCATAGGCAAGACTCTTTGCCGAACGATAGCCGCGCGGCAGGAGGAGTCGAGTCAAAACACCCAGCAGGATACCTACGAACCAGCCTGCAAACAGCGCCGTAAACGTCGCATAGACCATCTGCAACCCTGCTCCTAGTATAGCAGGAATCTGGGAACCGGTAAATGTTTCGAGAACAGTGATCTTCTCAAACAAGGCAATACCAGCCAAAGCCGCAACTAGGCTTGATATGTTGCCTTTGGCACACTGGGCGGCGCTGTATGCAAGACCCACTGTCAGCACAGCTCCGACCATGTGAGGGAGTCCGGCGAGGGTAAGCACGCCGAAGACGGTTCCGAAAACTAGGCCTTCGGCAAGGGTTATCGCTGTAGCCGATAGCCGAGGGGCCAAAAGGACCAGCAGCTCCCGCCACTGGGAAAGGCTCAGGGAAAACCGCGGCATGGCGACAATCAGATCAAAAGGCAGAAAAGCCACGAAAATGGCCACAAACGACGAAGTCAAACCGGGAATGTCGCCTACTACGTAGTAGGCGAGGCCAACTGCCAGGGCCCGCATCAGGACAATCAGATATACTGGAAAGTGCTTAGGATAGGGTCTCAGCACTGGTCTTCCTGCTTATCTCGACAAACCACGCACTATCACCTCAGGGTCGTGTGATAAAAGTCTTTGTTTCGTAAGCTGCCAAACGGCCGGCCGTCGTTTGGTTGACTCGCGCTTTGAGGACAAGGCCGTCCGGAGTAAACTCTTCGGCGATTACCTCACCGTGGTCCCGCACGTAGGTCGCTTCGGCCATGGAATCGAAAGGGAAAAAATACTCCCGCAGCGCATACAGATGCTCGAAGAATTGATACACAGCCTGCGTAAGATCGCCCAGACCTTGGCCGGTCAGAGCCGATACGGCTTGGTGCGGCGGATGCAGGTTGAGCGGTTCTTCGAGTTGATCGATCTTATTATATACACAGATGATCTCCTGTTTGGCGCCAATCTCATGGAGGACTGTCTCCACGGCCTCTTTTTGCCTTTCCGCTTGAGGATGACTCGCGTCAATCACGTGGAGCAGGAGATCAGCCTGCAGCACATCCTCCAAAGTAGCACGAAACGCTGCTACAAGCGTGTGCGGCAGCTTACGGATAAAACCGACTGTATCGCCGAGATAGATGGCCACCTGACTGTTTAGATCCCAGCGGCGGATCAGCGGATCGAGCGTGGCGAAAAGCTGGTCCTGAACGTACGCGCCCTGCCCGGTAAGCGCCGTCAACAGAGTTGACTTTCCGGCATTGGTGTAACCCACTAATGCAGCCATAGGGAGTTCAGACCGCTGTCGGTTTTGGCGCTGAACGTCACGAAAACGAACGACGTCTTGAAGCTCACGGCGCAAGTCGCCTATGCGCTCTCGGATGCGCCGGCGGTCGATCTCCAGTTTCGTCTCCCCGGGGCCGCGGGTGCCAATGCCGCCCCCTAGGCGCGACATCGCCGCTCCTTGACCAGTTAGCCGAGGCAGCGTATAGTTAAGCTGCGCCAGCTCAACCTGAATCTTGCCTTCCTTTGTACGAGCCCGCCGGGCAAAGATGTCGAGGATAACCTGGGTACGATCTAGGACTGGAGCGTCCAGCATTTCCACTAGGTTTGCCTGTTGCGCCGGCAGAAGCTCATCGTCAAAAACGACCACGTCTCCCTCCGACAGCATATCTTTGATTTCTCCGACCTTGCCCTTGCCGATAAGTGTCGCAGGCTCTGGCTTGCTGCGCCGTTGGATTATGGTCCCGGCCACAGCCAACCCGGCATCCTTAACCAACTCACCCAGTTCGGCTAGGTTCTCGTCGATCTCCCAACTCTGCTCGTGGGGTTTTGCCCAGGCAGCTAGATAGGCGTTTTTCAAAGGGACCATCACTCCATTCTGTTCGTTTTGGATATCTACACTACGTTACTTAGGTAAAACCACCAGCAAACCCTCTTTTCCCATCCCTGGGCAGACCTTCGGCGCAACTGCCCAACGAGGAATCCAGCTTTCGACGTGGAATTCTCAAAAGACAGAGAAACTAGATCGCTGTTGATTGTCTCAATAACGGTGCTGGGATTTGGGAGGCGAGTACCCGTGGCTACTATTTTACATGTAGACATGGACGCATTTTTTGCTGGCGTTGAGCTGCTGGATCATCCGGAATACCAAGGGAAGCCCCTGATAATCGGGGGTAAAAAGGATTCACCTCGCGGGGTGGTATCGACATGTTCTTACGAAGCGCGTAAATACGGCGTTCACAGTGCTATGCCGATTAAGAAGGCCGTTGCGCTCTGTCCCCAGGGCATCTTCATCCCCGGCCGGATGCAGCGGTATCAGGAAGT
>SLOG01000358.1 GCA_007132635.1 Limnochordia bacterium | reverse complement strand
GCTTTTAGCGTCTTCCTGATAACCCTAAACCTCTTCCACGGAGGAGTCTATGGCTCTCTGTTCGAAACCATGCGGCACGCGTTTTTTCAGGTGGGTGCATTTATCACCACTACAGGCTACTCGACGGCCGACTACGAGAGCTGGCCATTCCTTAGTCAGGGCATTCTTTTCTTTCTGATGTTTGTCGGTGGTAGTGCCGGTTCGACGGCAGGTTCGGTTAAGGTGATCCGGCATGTCGTCCTATTCAAGCTTGTGCGTCGCGAGGTTTCCCGAATGCTGCACCCGCGAGCGTTTATACCAGTGCGTGTCGATGGTAAATCCCTCACAAGCGTCTCAGAAGCAAACATCATTGGGTTCTTTTTTCTTTATGTTATTATCTTTGTGTTTGGCAGCTTGGCGATGATGGCGCTAGAGTCCATGGATCTGCTTTCGGCAGCTAGTGCCGTCGCTGCCACTATTGGTAATATTGGTCCCGGATTCGGCCTCGTTGGCCCTAACGAGACCTACTCCTTCATGGGAGCGCCGGCAAAGCTTCTCTTATCTTTTTTTATGCTCCTGGGACGCCTCGAGTTATTTACCGTCCTGATACTGCTCACACCCGACTTCTGGCGAGATCGCTACCGTTGACGCTGGTTTTCGATAGTTTTCCCAAACAGAAGGGATTTTGTCTGCGAATGTCGTATTAAATAGGGGTCAAAACGCACTGCAAGAATCAGTTCGAAAACCGAAGAAAAAAAGGAGATGGCGAAATGTTGAAACGGAAATGGTTCTGTTGTCTAGCTGTCCTTGTTCTGTTTGGTTCTTTGTTAGCTGCAGGGATTGTGCCTGTCTTGGCGCAGCAGCGTACCTTTGTTACGATTGCGACCGGTGGTCTAGCCGGTGTATACTACCCATTGGGCGGCGGAATGGCTCGCTTGATTACCAACGCGGTGGATTATATTGACGCGAGTGTCCAATCGACAGGAGCGTCGGTTTCCAACGTTGGTCTTTTGGACCGCGGCAACGTGGAATTCGCTCTCATCCAGAATGATATTGGCTACTATGCGGCGACAGGGACAGAAATGTTCGCAGGCCGCGCGATGCCTAATCTGCGGGGTGTGGCCATGCTCTACCCTGAGACAATCCAGATTGTAACGTTGGCCGGCTCGGGCATCCACTCGGTTGCTGACTTAGCTGGACGCTCTGTCGCCGTGGGTGCAGCAGGAAGCGGCACCGAGGCCAATGCTCGGCAGATTCTGGCAGCCTATGGCTTGACCTACGAGGATATCAGCCCGGACTACCTGTCCTTCGCCGAAGCAGCGTCTAACCTGCGGGACCGCAATGTGGATGCGGCATTCCTAACGGCGGGATTCCCTACCGCTGCAGTGACCGATTTGGCGACGAGTTTGGATATCCGGGTGCTGGATGTATCCGAAGAAGCGTTTGCTGCGCTGACCGAAAACTATCCCTTCTATACGCGAGTAACGATTCCGGAAGACACCTATAGGAATATGGACGGTGACGTAAGCACGGTCGCTGTCATGGCCATGCTGGCCACTCATGCCGATGTGGATGCCGATATCGTGTATGAGTCCACGAAGGCGATTTTCGATAACCTCAGTGACCTGGCTAATCTTCATTCCGCGGGTGCTAGAATCAGCCTGGAGCGAGCGCAGGAAGGGCAGCCTTTGGAGCTGCACGAAGGCGCTGCTCGGTATTTTGGGCAATAGGGGCTAAGCTTGATCTGCATTATACTGTTTGTCGGTAGGGTTCGTGGCACAGCCTCGAGCCCTACCTTCATGAGGAGGCCCTTCGGTGACTAAAATCAGCTGCTTTATCCTGATGACCGTCCTAGCAGTGAGCCTCCTGTGGATGGTGGGTCCTGTCCGAAGCAGTGAACCGCAGTGCTCATTGAACCTGGAAGTGCGCCAGAGAAACGGCGAGGTATCCATGCTGCTTCTAAAACTGCGGCTCTTGCCGGGGGATGAGTTTTCGGTGCTGTATCGTCATTCGGTCGAACAGACCTGGGTTGAGGAGATTTTTGGTTGGTCGTCAGACGGCCTCCTGCTGAAATCGGTGCGATTTGCATCTCTGGGAGCCGGTCTTCCCTTCAGTGATGAGGGCGGCAGCCTAACGGTGGATGACGCAGAGTTTGTGATCGAACATCTGGATATACTCGTTACAAGCTTTTCTTTTATGCCGATTCCCGAAAACGAGTACACTATCCGCTGGGGAACGGTTGAACTAGAGCTCGCGAGCCTCCCCTCTGGAGCTAGTGTTTGGATCGGACCAAGCGAGAAGCCTTGACGGATGCTTACCTGTAGGGGATGAATTGAAGGAGGGATGGTATATGGGCCATTCGCTTGACAGGAAGTCGATGGACGACATTGAGCGCAAAGTCGAAGAGGTAGAAGGGATCAAACGCGATCTGCCCGGTCTCTTGGGTAAGGCCGTGGTTTTTATCGCCGTTGTCATGTCCCTTTATCATCTGTACACGGCTGGATTCGGCATGATCGAAGCACTGCGGCACCGAGCCGTTCATCTATCGTTTGCTCTATGCCTCATATTTATACTGTTCCCCGGGACCAAAAAAGGCGACACGAAGCGCCTCCCATGGTACGATGTGGTTCTGTCTCTCTTGGGAGTGGCTGCGGGAGCCTACATTATTGTCAATTACCAGGCGCTTGCTTTCCGTGCCGGTTGGCCCACAACGTGGGACACGGTTTTTGGCCTACTCACTATCGTTCTCGTCCTTGAGGCGACGCGACGCGCTCTTGGCGCGGCGCTCTCAGTCGTGGGCCTTGTCTTTTTAGCCTATGCCTACTTGGGACCACATATCCCGGGAGTTTTCGCCCATAGGGGCGCCAATTTGGAGTCCATTGCCGAGCACCTCTATCTGACTACTGAGGGCATCTTTGGCATTCCGTTGGGGGTTAGTGCGACTTTTGTGTTTTTGTTCATCTTGTTTGGCTCTTTTCTTGAGGTCACTGGAGCGGGCCAGTTTTTTATTCAGTTGGCCGTCGGGCTATTCGGCCACCTGCGGGGCGGGCCTGCCAAAGCCGCGATTCTGGCTAGCGGAGCGATGGGCAGCATCAATGGCAGTTCAGTGGCTAACGTGGTGACGACCGGGTCGTTTACGATTCCTTTGATGAAACGAGTTGGCTTTCAGCCGCATGTTGCTGGGGCTGTGGAGGTGGCGGCTTCGAGCACAGGGCAATACTTGCCGCCGATCATGGGTGCAGCGGCTTTCGTCATGTCCGAGATTACAGGTATTCCTTACATAACGATCGCATTGGCTGCAGCTCTACCGGCCCTTCTTGACTACGTTGCTATGATGATGATGGTGCATTTGGAAGCCTGTAAGCATGACATAAAAGGGCTGCCAAGGGAGGAGCTTCCGCCGATAAAGGACACACTGCGCAGGGGTTGGCACTTGCTGACTCCTATAGCGGGCATCGTTGCCATGTTGGTCAGCGGCTTTACACCGCTGCGAGCCGCCTATATCGGAATCCTTTTGGTTTGCGCGGCTAGCTGGATTCAGCCGCATACACGTATTACCTTAAAAGATGTGCTGACGGCTCTCGAACGAGGTGCCAAGAATGCGCTGGGCGTTGCTGCTGCCTGCGCCGTTGCAGGCATCATTGTCGGTGTCGTGTCTCTCACTGGTTTGGGGCTGCGTTTGACGGACATCGTGATCAGCATTGCCGGCAGCAATCTGTATCTAGCCATGGGACTCACTATCGTTGCATCCATTCTTATGGGGCTAGCGATGCCGACGACAGCCAAGTATATCATTGTCTCGACTGTGACCGCGCCCATATTGGTGTCTGGCTTTGGTGTTCCGCTCCTGGCAGCGCATTTGTTTGTCCTGTATTATGCTATTCTAGCCGATGATACACCGCCTGTGGGAGTGGCGGCCTACGCCGCCGCGGGTATTGCGAAGTCTGATCCAT
>SLOG01000192.1 GCA_007132635.1 Limnochordia bacterium | reverse complement strand
TACAAACGACGTTCTCGAAAATGTGCGCCGCGAGAACCCAGTCGGTAGGACTTCTGGGCGTTCATAAGCCTAACCGTACCGACGGCCCCTTGTTGAACCAGGGTCCAAGCAGTGAAGAACCAGGGTGTATAGCGAAGTCCAAACATACAGGCTAGCGGCGTCCTGCGCTCACGCCAAACAGACCAAAGCCGATCAAACTCCTCTAGGCTGGTCGTCAGCGGCTTCTCCGCATACAGTGCAAACCCCCGCTCGATAACACTAGCGTTTATCTGACCATGGAGCCCAAAGAAACAGTTAACCACGACCACATCAGGGCGAACATCATCTAGCATCAACCGGTAATCGTCATATACCGCCGGGTTCTCCCCCGTGTCTCGACAGTCCTGCAGAAGCTTTTCGATGCTCTCATCTGCTGAGCCAGGGGCCGCGGCACACATCTCCAATGACTGGTCGTATTGAAAAGCTCTCAGTACATACGGGTAGTGTCCACTGCCTCCGATACACACGATTCTCATGCTGTCTCACCTCTGTTCAACGGTATTCTGGTGTCAGTTGTTCAACGATTTCTTTTAGCCGAAGAACTCGTTCTGGCGGAGTCGCGTAGCTTACGATCCCGCAGCCAAACAGAAACCCAGCATAGTCTGCGCACTGGTCTAACACTCGCCGAATGCCACCCTGGAGTTCTGCATCGGTACCCTGCTCAAGCAGGACTGGCGAAATGCTCCCTCGGAGAAATACGGACGCTTCCCGACAGGCTCCCTTGACGACTATCTGATCGGTATTATGATCGGCCATGACTAATGACGTCCCGGTCTTCAGCATGGCAGGCACAATGGGCGCTGTATCACCACCGCAGATCAGGGCAGTGTTTTCCTGTCCAACTGCACGGATGTCCTTAATCAACGCTGTCTCCGCTGGGACAACACAGCGCTCGTACAGTTCGGGGGACAAGAGAGGCGGGACGATCCAGGACTCGTTGACAGCGACAGCCGCCCCTTCCCTAACGAGGCGGCGAGCCCAGACTGCGCCTACCTCTGCACAGAACAGCAGCAGTCTTTCAGCCGCAGCAGGATCTAGCAGCAAGTCTGTCACGAAGTCCTCAAACCCGCGGAGCAAGGCTGCCAGGGTAAACGGCCCGGTTACTGTGCCCGATACAACGACTTGGTCACCAATCTCTTTGATAACGGTCCGCACAGCCTGAAGCATAAGAGGCATGCGTGCATCGGCGTCAGGATTGGGGATTGGAAGTTTCTCCCAGTCCGCAACTGCGGCTAGAATCGGCTTATGCAAGAACGGCATGGAAGCATCTTTAGGGAAAACGATGTGTCCCCCTAGAGCTTCCACTTCAATGTTATATATGTCCAACCCTACGGCGGCTAAGTCATGTCGATAGAGCTGGTACGCTTTCAACTGCCCTGCAGCCAAGAGTTCGTCGCTGCTGGCCGCAGCGGACGGTGTGATTCCCAACAGGGCCGCACCATGTTCATAGATGGTTGGGACAAACGGAATCTGCTCGGGGCACTGGCCGCTGCGAATTGCGGCAAAGAGTGACTTACCATGCATAGGCAAACTCCAACAGTGCCTCGAGGTTTATGCCGCTCTCCCAAGGACGACATCGGGTGTTGGCTGGCAGCCCGCGATCGTAGTACTCCACCCAGGCACCAGCTGAGTCCACTAGGTTAAGAGTGGCTTCATAGAGAGGCTGCGCTCCTGGCACGCCTAATCGAACCGCGTTATAGAGCAAGAGTCCGTAATCGTATCCGACCGTACGCTCGCCGTCCGGCCTGGAGGGCAAGGTTCCTGTACGCAAAAATGTCTTTACCAAGCCTTCTACTGTGCTTTTCAGCAGCGACTCGGAAACCAGGGAACTGCCAATATAAGTAGGAACCAAACTGACCGACTGCAGGACATAAGTTTTGTCAGAAGGAGATTCAAGCGGTGAGCGGTCTCGACATAGCGGACAAACATAGCGGCCGGTTTCCGTACGCTCAGTCCAGCCGAAACTCGTAATCTCGCTGTCTCCCCTACTAAAACAGGCTTCGCAGACGCCGTGGCGGAAACGTGGCATTTCTACCCCCAAACGCCTATTCGGATTATTCGTCAGCAGTTGGTTCTCTGCAATAAAGCGTTCATGGAATTGAGTCCGTGTATGGCCCAGGACGCAACGCATCGCCGCGACGTCAATAGACTTGGTGTAGGCATATCCCGAATTGCTTAGCCATTTAACGAGGGCTTCCCCGCCAGTCACGTAGAGTAGAGTCGCCTCCGCAGACCCATCATTTAAGGCAGTTCGCGGCAAAATACCGCCTGCAACATAGGTTTCATCACCGTTAAAGGGAAGCATCCCATCCACTAGCTGCTGCGTCTGCGCATCGAAAGCCCATAGAAGCATCGGGAGAATCTCACCGATAAAAGCAGCATCGCCCGTCTCAGCGAGATAGTCGAAGGCTTGGACTATGAGGTAACCCGTGATCTCGACTCTGTCGTTCTCATGGACATGGAAAAGGCCATCCATGCCCATGCCTTGCGCGTTCCGTATCATGCCGTGACGCTGCCAAACTTGCCAGTAAAAACTGAGTATGGCGCGCGCTTCCGGCCAACACCCCAACCGCAGCAAGCAGCGCGAAACGCCGTATTGGTCACGGACATAGCCAAGGTGATAGTTGTATCCGGCAAGAACGCCGCCTTCCACAGCCTGCTGTGCCTTGATCAGCACGGCGGTACTGTCCACAGCCTCCAGCAATTGTCGTCGCAGGGGTAGGTCTGCAGACAGGGTCCCGGATACATCGCGTCTGCGTGCGGTAAACCGCTGCCACCATAACACTGTGCGCGCCTCCATAGTCTCGATCCCGGTGGCGAGAGCCGCCTCCACTGCCTCTACCATATCGGGGTAACCAGGCGCACCAACAACCATGACGCGACCCTCCCCTGGTTCAAGTACGAGCTTCCACCCATCAACATCGGTGTCAAATTGAAGCGAGGCTGATCCCTGGCAGAGCACCTGAAGATAATGCCAGGAGTTTGATGGATAGCGCCCGTACACATACGCGCCAGGGACTGCTAACGCCAAAACGGCACTTCGGCAGCCTCGGTCCGTATACGAAGACGAATTGTCTCTTACCGTTGAGGCCGCCGGAAATCGCAGAGGCACAGAGAAACCTTCGGTTGAATGAACTGTGCGACAGAAACAGGGCAGCTCGCTGTCAACAAGGTCGCGCATGACAAGCGAACCAGCAGTGACCGGGGTCCCCTTGTGTTCCCACACAGCAGTCCCCGGATGACGCTGTGAAACAATATTCGTGAAACATTCTGGTAGGGCAAACGGTGCTTCCAGCATGGTTGGTGAGCTGTAGGGTGGGCCAAACAGCTGCATCACGCTTGGTCCGTGTTCATATACACACATGCGTCCATTTCCTAGTACGTGGACACTATCATCGTTCAACGATTGCTCCCATAGTCGCAATTGGTCCCCTCCTCAATTTGAGAAACAACGGCTTGTCAGCGAGACTCCCATCGCAGCAAGGTACTTATCGACTGAGACTCCTCGTAGACTCGCGGATAATCAGGCTGGGCTCAACCACCACGCGAGTTCGGCGTAGAGTCAGCCCGCGCCTCTGCTCCATCAGCATGTCCACCGCGGTAGAACACATTTTAGAGAAGTTCTGGCATACCGATGTCAGTGTCGGTGTCACTAGACGGGCACTGTCCGTGTCATCCATACCCATGACCGATAGAGACTGAGGTACCTGGAACCCCTGGCGGTGGATCTCCTGCATGAAGCCCAAAGCCATCAGGTCATTGTGTGCCCAAACCGCAGTGAGCTGTCGTTGGTCATGCAGAAAACGGTGCGCTGCTTCTCGGCCGGCTTCAGGCTGCAATGAACCTTGAAAAACGCGTTCATCCGGCAGGCTGACACCATTTAACTCCAATGTGCGGCGAAATCCTCGCAGTCGACGG